>CALLJI010000028.1 GCA_938091475.1 uncultured Caldimicrobium sp.
CCCATACTCACTCTCCAAGGAAATAACTGCCCGAGCTCCCTTTTTTAAATAATGGGTAAAAAGCTTTTTCTTTGCTTTATAATAACTTTCCATATCTTTATGATAATCCAAATGATCCCTGGAGAGATTAGTAAATCCTGAAAGATCAAATTTTAGGGGATAAATTCTATCCTGTTTGAGGGCATGAGAGGAGACCTCCATAATTAAATAACTAAGTCCTCGCTCTTTAGCCTTTTTTAGTAGTGGAGCTAAATCAAAAATAGAAGGAGTGGTTTCCTTAGCAGGGGAGATTTCCTCAAGATCATAATAAAGGGTTCCTATATAGCCAGTTTTAAAATGGAGTTTTCTTAAAAGGACAGTTAAAAAAAAACTGGTTGAGGATTTTCCGTTTGTGCCCGTTATGCCAATTAAATGTAAAGATTGTTCAGGTCTCTCATAAAAGTTTAAAACTATTTCTCCCATTATTTTTTTTAGATTTTTCACTCTGATTTGAGCTACTGGAAGAGAGGAATCAAGAGGGGTTTCTTTTAAGATGCAGGAAGCCCCTTTTTGCAAAGCCTCCGCAATGAAGGCCTCACCATCCAAGGTTTCTCCCTTTCTTGCCACAAAAAGATACCCCTTTTCTACCTTGCGAGAATCATCCGTTATCCCCGTGATGTAAAGATTAGAAGGATGGGGAGTTTTTTCTAAAATAAACTCTTTTGGAAGGATTTCTTCAATTAATTTGGGCATAATCTAATAAACTGATGAGATATTTTAAATTTTGTTTAAATTTATCCAAAGAAATTTCCTCCTTATCAGAGGTGCTAAACTCACCTTTTAACACATAGAGAGACTCCTCTTTGGGATAGAAGAGAAGCCATTCTTTGGTATTAGGGAGGATTAAAAAAAGCTCCTCCCTCTCTCCTTTTAATTTCTGGCAGGAAATCTCCTCTTTCAAAATCAAAGTAGGGATGAGCTCTTTTCCGCAATTTTGGGTAAGATAGGCAGAAACTAAGTGCAGGGGGGTAAGCCTTAACCCCTGGTTACTTTTCTCAAGGGTAAAAGAGCCAAGCTCCCAAGTAATTTTTTCTGGTATATTTAGGTTAAAATCAGCTTGTATAGTAAAGGGTTCCCCTAACCAATCCTTAGCCTCACTGGAATAATAGGAGATTAACTCACCTGTTTTCATTTTGAATTGGGCTAACCCTTTAAATCTATAGGAGGAATATTTATTTATTAAATTATAGCCCTTTTTTAACAAATTGGTATCAAGGGAAGTCCTCACACTTTCGCCCCTTTGAAGAAGGCTATCATAGAGTAGTTCTAAACCAAAGAGGCCTTTATTTCCCATTGTTTCTCCAATAAGAGCTTGCATACCCTTAAAAAGAAGCTTCCTTTCTAGGCTATTTTTAATGGATACATTCTTAATCTTACCTAATTTTTCCACCTCTTCCTGGGAAAGATTTTCAGAAAGCTTTATAAAGCCTCTTTCTGGTAGATCTAAGATCTTTGGCAGATAGGGTTTCACCTCCTCTGGCACATCTTGTCCTAAGAATTTTTTTCCCTGAAAAAGATAGTAAGCCTGAAAGGTCTCTTTATTAATGACAAGGGGTTCTCCCTTTCTATCCAGGATAAAACCACGCTTGGCCTGGGCAAAGTTATAGCTTCTTCCCTTTTCTAAATTGAAAATTGGAGTTAGCATCAAAATCAAAAGGGCTGCTATGAAATACAGATTTTTTTTGTATCTCATTTTAAAGTAATGGTGTCTCTATCCGTAGCTTGTCTTAAACCTAACTTTTTGGCTTTCTCTAAGAGGATTTCCCTTGAGGTTAACCGATTCAATAGTTCCTCTAATTGAGCCCTCTCAAAAAGGAGCTTCCTCTTCTCATTTTTCAACTCAAAATACAACATACTTTTATAAGCAACACCTACGCTACTGACCAATAACAAAACTATCATTAGAAGAAGTAAGAAGGCCTCAAATCTTTCCTTGAGCTTCTCTTTGAGGGAGACTTCCTCTTTAGCCTTCTCTTTATGTGTAGTAGTTGGTTTATAAGCTACATCTGGCTTTAGGGTATAGACCTTTCCACTCAACTTATGACCTCCTTTCTGCTACTCTCATTTTAGCGGATCTTGCCCGAGGGTTTTTCTTAATCTCCTCAGGGCTTGGAGTAATGGGCTTTTTAGTTAAAACCTCTAAGCGAGTATCTCTCTGAAAGGCCCTCTTGACTTCTCTATCCTCTAAGGAATGATAAGAAATTACCAGAAATCTTCCTCCAACCGCTAATATTTCAGGGATTTCTCTTAATGCCCTTTTAAGGTTTTCCAGCTCCTGATTTACATAAATTCTAAAAGCTTGAAAGACTAAAGCCAATAAATCCTTTTCTTTTTTATAGGAAGGTTTATAAAATTCTTTTACTGCCATAACTAAATCCTGAGTAGTTTCAAAGGGGCTTATTTTTCTCTTTTGAATAAGCATCTTGGCAAAAGTTTTTGCCTTAGGAACCTCACCTTCTTGCAAAATTTTAGATAATTCTTCAAAGCTTGCCCTATTCAAGACATCTTTAGCCTTTACCCTTAAAGTCTTACTCATCCGCATATCCAGAGGCTCATCCCTTTGGAAACTAAAGCCTAATCCTGAGCCCTCAAGTAAAAAGGAAGAAAGCCCAAGATCAAGCAAAACCCCATCTGCCCTTACGCCCTCTTTTTCTAAAAATTCTCTTATAAAAACAAAATTTTTGGGTATAAACTTCACTCTATCCATATAGTCTTTAAGGCGCTCCTTGGCTAAGCTTAGGGACTCTTCATTCCAATCAAAGGCATAAATGGTTACCTCAGCATTTGTTGCCTCCAAAATGGCTTTGGTATGCCCTCCTAAACCCAAAGTGCCATCTACAATAATCTTTCCTTTCCCCAAATTCCACCATTCTAAGACCTCTTTTACCAAAACTGGTTCATGCTCTATCAGCTTCCTTCTCCATCAAGTAGGGATTTAAAACTACCATAAGTTCATCAAAATTTTCTTTAATCTTTCTAAATCTCTCCTCTAAAGCTTTAGGATGCCAAATTTCAAAATAGGTGAGCATACCTAAGAGAATTACTTCTCTCTCTATAGCCATTTCTTCTCTTAAGGATTGAGGAATAAGG
>CALLJI010000029.1 GCA_938091475.1 uncultured Caldimicrobium sp.
CTTGTAGAAATAGCTATAGTTAAATCTCCCCTTTGAATAGTTGAGGGTACTATGAAGGAGCAAAATTCTGGTTTATCCACCACATTGCAGGGGATACCCAGCTCTTCCGCTTCCTGAAAGACCTGTTCCTGCACCAAAGGATTATTGGTTGCTCCAATCACAAGAAAAGCACCCTTTAGGTCCCCCTTTTGGTATTCTCTATTTTCCCAAATAATATGCTTAAGCTCTGCAAGTTCTCTCAATTTAGGAGTAAGCTCAGGAGAAATAACCTTTATTTTGGCTCCCTTA
Organism: uncultured Caldimicrobium sp.; assembly: GCA_938091475.1. Classification (GTDB taxonomy): domain Bacteria; phylum Desulfobacterota; class Thermodesulfobacteria; order Thermodesulfobacteriales; family Thermodesulfobacteriaceae; genus Caldimicrobium. Next base: position 289 of record CALLJI010000029.1, read on the forward strand.
TCTAAAAGGGTTAAAATTTTTCTTTCAGCTACTTTACCCCCACCTATAACCACTACTAATTTATCTTCCAGCTTTAGAAATATAGGATAATACTTAGTCAACTTCTCCCCATCCTTCCAGTTTATGATTCCAAAACTGTGTAGCCTTAGGATAAATCTTTTTAAATTTTACATATAAATAGTTTTCTTTCCAAGACTTTTCAAGAATTTCAATATTTACTCTGGCTAATTTAAAATGGGCAAGTAAGGCTAAGAAATTTTCTTCTCTCTTGAAGCGCACTCTAAAGACTTCTTCACAAATCCTTCTGCTCTTAATAAGCTTTAAGGCTTCTTCAAAGAGATATTTTCCTAATTCATTATAAACTTCCTCCTTAAATTCTTCAAATTCGTAAAGATTGGTAAGGAGCCTAATCAAGCGTAAACTAATATAATTAGGCTCCACTTCTCCCAGATAGGGGAAGACTATTCTTAGATCCATAAGATTAGAATAAGGTGTAACATACTTGATCCGAGAAGATCCCTCCTCAGGTTTAAAGACTAAACCTTCTCTTCCCTCTCTATGGTATTTTTTGATAATTTCTCTTATCTTCTCATAATCCCTTTCTGGATCAAAGGGCCCTAAAATTTCTGGATGATTGAGTTCAAACTCCTCTAAACACTTAATTTTTTCAGATATCCTTAAAAATCCTCCCTTATCTCTATGAACTATATCAAAGACAAAAAAATTGATATCTTCCTTAATGTAAGGAGGCCATTCGCTTACAAAAGGGTTCTCAGGACCAGCTAATTCACAACATATATAATAATGGGGATATTTTTCAAAAAATTCCGGAAGATTTGGTAAATAATCTTCCCAGCGATCTGTAGCGAATGGGCAAATATATCCTCTCCTGGTAAAAGCAAGAATTTCCTTCTCTATCTTTACCAATCTCACATTATACCCTTCAATTTTTTCCTCTGCATAAAAGGGATAACTGAGATATCTCTTAAGCCCTGTTTTTAATACATAAATCCTTGGGATAGAAGGATAACCCTTAATAAAAATCTTGTCATTAAAAAAAGTACCTACAGGAAGATTTTTAAATTCCTTATTTAATCGGAAAAACTCAAAGGATTTCCAAGAAGTATAAATAAGTTTACCTTTATCGTAAGCTTTCTCCCACTCTTCATAAGGATAAGCCCTAAGGTGTGAATTCCTATTCCAAAAATAGGTTAAGAGCTTTTTGATTTCTTCATGCTCTTTCAATTATAACCTCTCCTTTTTCATTTTCTTTTCCCTGAAGGATAATTTTTATTTTATCTAAAAATTGAGGAATTAGCCAGGCTTGGGTTATAAGGTGTTTAGTAATTTGAGATGTGGTATAATTAATATACTTTTGAGAGCTTTTTAAAAGGAATAAACTTATAGGTAAGAGAAGTTGGTCTGCTAAATAGGGATCAAATTGGGTCTGAGTTTTTAAAAACTCAAGAAAGGCACTGGTTGCACTTTCACCAACCTTTTCAGCAGGAAGTCCCTTTTTACCAAAGGCAGTAAAACCTACTCTTTTTTCCTGAGATCTTGCCCAGATAAAAAGAAAAGTGCCAGGGGATTCACTGGGAACCCTCTCTTTAATAACTCTGGCTTCAATATCTGCCTCGCTAAGTAGTTGTAGAGAGGCTTTGGCTTGGCGTTCTACTATGTGGGCAGGTAAATCCTCACTACTTACACTCAAAATTTCAACTTCCTCTGGTTTGAAGCCTGGAGAAAAGCTTGGCATAGCATAAGGTGAAAATTTTTCAATTACTGCCCGAATTTTACCCCCTCCTTTAGGATAAAAACCAATTTTATCAAGACTAATTTTACAGTTTAGCCCAAAGTGACTTAATACCGGGAGATAGACCTTTTCAAGATAGTGAAAGGTAGGGGCATTGGGGTTATGGGTTCCCCCTTCTAAAATAAGCTTAGCACCCTCTGATAAGGCTAAAGGAAAAAGTAGGGCTTGAAAAAGAAGAGAAGTTGAACCTGCAGTGCCTATATCAAAGTGATATGTTCCTTTTGGGGGTCTTCTTTTAGGGACAAAGATTAATTCTTGGGAATGGAGGTCCTCTCCTTTAGTTTCAGCAGAGGTTAGTTCTCTGCAGGCTTTTACACAGGCTAAGTGCTGAGGTTGTAGCCCTGGTTTTGGTCTTTTAGCTCTAATGTTTCCTATTTTAATAGGTTTTAGGAGGATAACTGAAAGGGAAAGGGAAGTGCGAAGGATTTGTCCTCCACCCTCTCCAAAGGACCCATCAATAAAGATAAATTTATCCTCTATAGAGACCTCCATTTATATGGAATACCGAGCCCGTTATATAACTGGCTTGTTCACTTGCTAAAAAGAGAGCCAGATAAGCTACTTCCTCTGGAAGACCTGCTCTTTTAAGGGGAATCTCTTGTAAAAAGACCTCTTTTATTTTTTCCGGTAATTTTTCTGTCATATCCGTTTCAATATAACCTGGGGCAATAGCATTCACTGTAATATTTCTTCCAGCTACCTCCAGCGCTAAAGCTTTAGTAAATCCTATAAGTCCAGCTTTGGCAGCACAATAATTCGTCTGCCCAGGATTACCAGTAAAGGCAACAACTGAAGAAATATTTATGATTCTACCCCAACGGTTTTTGAGCATCATTGGTAACACCGCCTGTGTCACATAAAAAGCACTAAAAAGATTGGTTCTAAGTACGGATTCCCAATCTTCTTCTTTCATTTTGAGGAGTAGGCTATCCTTAGTTATTCCAGCGTTATTTACTAAAATGTGAATAGTGCCTACCTTTTCTTCAAGAGCTTTAACGGCTTCTTTAATTTCCTTGGGATTTGCTACATCAAAGGGGGCTAAATAAGCTTTACCACCCTGATTTTCAATCTCTTTAGCTAATTCCTCTGCCTTTTCTTTGGATCGATGAAAGTTAATGATTACTTCAGCTCCAGCTCTGGCAAATTCCATAGCAATAGCTCTTCCTATTCCCCTTGAGGCACCTGTAATTAAAGCAATCTTTCCTGTTAACATAAGTCCTCCGGTCTTTTTATTTTGATGGCTATGCCAAGCCCTGTCGCCCTTATTTTACCAAACTTTTCTATGATTATCAACTTTGCTTGAAAATTCTTTCATCTTTGGGGCTGGGCTTGCCATTGCCAGATAATTGCGGGCACCCGCAAGGGGTGCCCCTACATTTTTTTAATTCTGGGCACAGCATGCTGTGCCCCTACAAATTTTTTAAAACTAAAAACATAAAAATGTAGGGGCACGACATGTTGTGCCCAAAAATTTTTCCGTAGGGGCACGGCACCGCCGTGCCCAAATTGGGGTTTCATCCGTAGGGGCGGTTCACGAACCGCCCTCAAATACTGTAGGGGCACGGCAAGCCGTGCCCATCCTGGGCAGCCGCAAGGGCTGCCCCTACTTTTTTAATTTTTGGACATAGCATACTGTGCCCTACAAATTTAAATCAATTACAGCTACCTCTACTTGAAGAGGAGCTCTTAGTATGTTATTTTAATGTAAGGGGATCTCCTGAGTGGTTAAATATTTGTGTAAAAGATCAGTCTCTCTAAAATACTTAACTGCAATTTTTTTAGCTTTTTTCTTATTTTCTTGTGCACCGAATGAAAAAATTATAACCACTCTGACGGATTTTAAAGAAAAGCTTTCGGAAAGGGTAAAGGCAAAGCTTTCTCAAGTGCCTTTGGTTAGTAGGTGGGTAAAACTTCCTCCACCACCAAAGGAGCTTTATCAAAGGGTAGAGGAAAAGATTTCTCTTTTAAAGCTCTCCAAAGCCAAGGATTTATATAAAGAGGAATATGATAAAGTCCTTAAGCTTTGGGAAGAGGCTAAGGAAAATTA
>CALLJI010000030.1 GCA_938091475.1 uncultured Caldimicrobium sp.
AATAGCACCTCACTTAGCCCCAGATTGAAGGTATGCTTTTTAAAGGCATATCCATAAAAGTTATAAGTAGTATCATAGCGCAGGGACAACTTAGCTTTCCAATTAGCCAGGAGCTGTAAATACAAGTCTGAAAAAGGTCTCTCCTCAGCTTTAGTGCCAGTAGCTGATCTTTTAGGTTTATTTAGATCATATTGTTGATAGGCTCTTATTATCAAAAAATTTTTCTGCTCCTTTGAGGTGAAAAATTGCCAAAGCCCATATTCCAGGGTCTTTCTTTTACCTGTGAGCACATCTTCGTAGAGAAACTGAGGCACCTCCTCTTTTGAGGCTTTGCTTCTATAGAAAATCTCTATATACGGTTTTAAAAGGTGCTGAAATTGAAAGGCTCTGTATCCTTCACCCAAGCTATAGGTACGCCCTAAAAGCGTGTAAGTAATAAAAGAAGTCTCTAAAAAGAAATTATTCAAATTTTCCTGGGTAAAATTACCCTTTTCTGGCAGATGATAATAATAATTTTTTAGGTTTACCTTGAACTCATTTTTTAGAAGAGATAAGGCAAAGGGATAGGCTATTTCCCAATTCAAACCAGATCTTCCCCCATAATATCCTTTTTCCCTATAGAAATAGTTATAATCAAGTGAGATCGAAGCTAAGAGGGATTTAATAGTTATAGGAAGAAGGGTTATATGCAGGCCAGCTAAGGGCTGTAAAATTTCCTTTCTATTTAAAGCTCCCTCATAATCAAGATAAGCACCCTGTATTCTGGAGTAAAAACTATTTTTGGTATACTGTATCCATAGCTTTGATGTTCTATACTCTTGTGCCTTGTCTTCAATATCTCTATTAAATCTCTCCAAATAAAGCGCCTTTGCTCTATCAAAACTTCCCTCTCCTACATTAAACTCCTCTAAGAATCCCTTATCAGAGATAAGATCCACATCTAAGTGAAGATCTAAATTTGGAGAGAAAATAAGATCGGTCTTTCCTGAAATCCAATATCTATCCTTGGGGGTTTTAGTTTGAACATATTCACTCCTTTTGGTATCTCTAAGAAAGCGCCCTTTAAAGACCCCTTTAGTGCCTTCACTAAGAGCTATTTGATTTTCCAGATCATAAAGAATTCCTCTCTTTGTAGTGATAAGAGGAGAAAAGGTAAAATCTATTTGGTCTGTGAGAGGAAAAAAATAAGGCACATATACACCAAAACCCAGTCTGTTTCCCTGGGCTATTCCAGGAAAGAGAAACCCTCTCTTCCTTGGCTCAAAGATAGGAAGCCCAACCTTAGGTAGGAACATTTTTTTGGGAACATATAGTAAAGGAAGAGACTTTGCTCTAAAAAGGGTTGCCTCTGAAGAGGAAAATCCCTCGGGAGTAAGGATGAGGTCTCTTAACTCGTAACTCCAGGGCGGAAACTCCTCTTTATCACAATCCAAATCACAGGTGGTAATAAGAGCCCTACTTGCCCTATATTCATTTAGGGCGTTTTTACGAAAATTCCAAGCCTTAATTTTAAAACCCTCTTTTTTAAGATTTATAAAGACTTTATTACTCTGAAGTTCCTGATTACGTAAATCAAGCCATGCTGTATCGCCTAAAATAGTAGCATTTTGAAGAAAATCAAAAAGTTTAAAATTTTTCAGTTCCAGCATCTCTGTCTTAGGCTCATACAATACCTCTTCCGCATAAAGAAGAAAATTCTTCTCCTCTACAATTACATCCCCCTGCGCCAAAAGCTTTTCACCTTCTCTAAAGAGTTCAAGCCTTCTTGCAGAAAGCTCCAAAGCCCTCTCCTTTGGGAGGGCATAAAGAGAAGAATTAAAAAGACACCCAAAAAAGGTGAATAATAAGAAAAGGCAATAGATTTTTTTCAATAGGAAAAACCCTTTTTTCAGTATCTAATCTTCCTCCTCTTCTAAAAACTCTTCCATTCCCTCTCTTAATCCCACAAACCCTTCTAACTGATCTTCATCTATATCTATAAGCTTTGCCAACAAATCCCCCGCATGCACCTTTTTTTCCATAATAATTGTATTAAAGATCTCCCTTAGATTTTCATCTTTAGTAAGGGAGATTAACTGTTCATAGAGATTTATGGCCTCAAACTCTGCCATAATCGCTATTCTAACAAGTTGTCTTTCTAAAACCTCCTCCTCCAAACTCTCAAAATTAAAGGGAATTTTAAAGGGAAATTTGGGAAACATAAGAGCCCTCCTTTTTTTGGATTTTTATACCCTCATTATAAAGGATTTTCTTTAAGAGGCAAATTTTTAAATTTGTGGATGCTTTTTTAAAATGTCACATAGAGAGTGCGTTAGGCCCTGCCTAAGATTTTTTGTAGGGGCGCCGCACCTCCCTGCCCATATTGGTTTCATCCGTAGGGGCGATTCACGAATCGCCCAAAGGGTTTAATTGTAGGGGCTGGGCTTGCCCCAGCCCAAGGGTTTAATATGTAGGGGCACGGCAATGCCGTGCCCAAGATGGGTTTAATTGTAGGAATAAGAGGGGCAATTTTTGCTTTACCTCTTTGGAATAAGATTTAATTTTCTTAGAAGTTTTTTTGCCTTTTCTTTGATTTCTGGAGGTAAATCGGTTGGTTCTGGCCATTCTCTCTGATAGCCCTCTTCCTTCCACTTTTTGGTAGCATCAATACACATCTTTCCTCCAAATCCTACTTCTGAACTTGCATGGTCTAAAACATCAATGGGTCCCTTGACGATTTGTATGTCCCTTGCTGGGTCTACATTGGCACATAAATAAAACAAGGCTTCCTTTAAATCTTGGATATTTACCTCTTTATCAAAGACTACAATGATTTTGGTAAACATTAACTGCCCAAGCCCCCAAAGGGCATGAGCTACTTTAAAGGCATGCCCTGGAAATCTTTTCTCAATAGAGACAAAGGCAAGATTATGAAAAACCCCTTCCCAAGGCAAATTTATATCCACTACTTCGGGAAGTATTTTTTTAATAAAGGGCAAGAAGAGGCGTTCCGTTAATTTTCCGAGATAACAGTCTTCCTGGGGAGGTTTGCCCACAATCGTGGCAGGATAGAGGGCATCCTTTCTCATAGTGATACAAGTTATATTGAAGACTGGATAAGGCTCTTGAGGTGTATAAAAGCCAGTGTGATCTCCAAAGGGGCCCTCCATTTTTCTTTCATAGGGTTCCACATAGCCCTCAAGAACGATTTGTGATTGAGCAGGGACCTCAAGGGGCACAGTTAGGCAAGGCACAACTTCAATGGGAGCTCCCTTTAAAAAACCTGCCAAAAGCAATTCATCTATGTCTTCAGGAAGAGGAGCAATAGCAGCATATATAACACTTGGCTCTGGTCCTATAGCTACCGCAACGGGTAGCCTCTTACCCATAGCTTCAGCCTTTCTATAATGCTTTGCTCCCACCTTATGCATCTGCCAATGCATTCCTGTTGCCCTCTTATCAAAGACTTGCATCCTGTACATTCCTATATTTCTTACTCCAGTCTCTGGATCTTTGGTAATTACGCAGGGAAGAGTGATAAAAGGACCTGCATCCTTGGGCCAACATTTCAAAATAGGCAACTTATGGAGATCTATCTCCTCTCCTTTAAAAATAATCTCTTGGCAAGGAGCTTTTTCTACTTTTTTAGGAAAGAGATTTTTTGCCTGCCAAAGCTTAGGCAAAAGCCTTAATTTTCCAAGAAACCCCTCAACTTGCTTAAATTCTATAAATTCCTCTACCCTTTTTACTAACTCCTCAATGGACTCCACTCCAAAAGCCATATTTATCCGCCTAAAACTTCCGAAAAGATTGGTTATCACAGGAATCTTATGCCCCCTTACCTTTTCAAAGAACAAAGCAGGCCCTTCCGCTCTTACTACCTCCTGAGTTATAGCTGTAATTTCAAGTTCTGTTGAAACTTCCTCCTTAATTCTTATAAGCTCTTTTTCTCTCTCAAAGAGACTCACCAATTCCTGCAAACTATTCATTGAGAACTCCTTTATCTTAAATTTTTATCTTAAATTTCAGTTATATCTTTCCTAAAGCTAAAATCAACCTCCAAGGGATATCTTCCAGTGAAACAAGCTAAACAAACTTTATCTCTTAAATCCTCTACAGAGTTCAAAAGCCCCTCTAAGCTTAGATAATATAAAGTATCAATATCCAAAAATTTTCTAATTTCCTCTACGGAATGTTTGGCAGCAATGAGTTCTGAGGCCTTTGGGAAATCAATCCCAAAAAAACAGGGATATTTTATGGGTGGACAAGAGATAAGGAAATGTACCTTTTTCGCCCCAGCCAGTTTGATACTCTTAATTCTGTTTTTACTGGTTGTGCCTCTTACCAAAGAATCATCAATTACAATTACTTCTTTTCCTCTTAT
>CALLJI010000031.1 GCA_938091475.1 uncultured Caldimicrobium sp.
GCCGTGCCCAATGCGGGCAGCCGCAAGGGCTGCCCCTACAAGTTTCAATAATTAAGAAGGCACAGTTAAGATGAGCCCCTACAAAATACTATTCAATAGTTGAAAGCGAAGAAAGAATAATGTGACCATTCAAAATAGTAAAAAAGTGTGATATACTTTTAGGAATAACAGGGAATGCTTTTTTTCATTTAAATTTGTCCTTGAAGAGAAAATTAAGGAGATTATTTTATAAAGTAAGATGAGTCCCCTCTTTGGTCCAGTAAAATCTCGGAGATTGGGTTTATCCTTAGGTTTAGAGCTTGTGCCTAAAAAGATTTGTTCTATGGATTGTCTTTATTGTGAAGTGGGAAAGACCGAAGTTTTGACCTTAGAGAGGAAAGCCTACTATTCCTGGGAGAAAATTGAAAGGGCTATCTTTGAAGCAAAGGACAAGGAATCTGAATACGATGTTTTGACCCTTACAGGAAGCGGAGAACCTACGCTAAATATCTATTTTGAAAAAGCAGTGGAATTAGCGAAGGCTTTAATTTCTAAGCCTGTATGTATTCTCACGAACAGCAGTACAGTTAATATCCCTTCTGTGCGAGAGGCTTTAGCTAAGGCTGATTTAGTTTTAGCCTCTTTAGATAGTGCGTCAGAGAGAAGCTTTAGAGTAGTAAATAGACCTCTTGCAGAAATTAATTTAAGGGAAATCATCTTTGGCTTGAAGAAATTAAGGGAGGAAATGGAAGGAGAACTTTGGTTGGAGGTTTTGCTGGTCAAGGGTATAAATGATAAAAAAGAGGATTTAATGGCTCTAAAGGAGGCTATAGAGATTATTAAGCCTCACAGAACTCAATTAAATACAGTAGTTAGACCACCAGCTTATTCCATAGCTAAAGCCCTTTCCTCTGAAGAGCTTGAAGAAGTAAAAAATTTCTTAGGTGAAAGAGTAGAAGTTATAGTTCCGCAAAATTGGGAGGGGAGGGTAGCTCATCCACCATCCCTGCAAAGAGCTTCTTCTGAAGGAGATGTAGAAAGTTTACTTAGAGAATACTTACTGAGGAGGCCAGCTCCCTTAGAGGAATTAATTTCTCTCTTTTCCTTTGAGAGGGATCTTCAACTAGTTCTGGAAAAAATGGTAAAGGATGGTAAGATAAAGAAAGTTTTTCATCAGGGTGAGATTTTTTATATAGCCTAAAGATTGCCTTTGAGAGATCTTCAAGCACTTTCACAAGAAAGTTATCACTTTTATAAAAAAGCAGTAGAAGCTCTTCTCTTTGTGGCAGGAAGACCGTTGAAAATGAGAGAACTTTCTGAAATTTTAGATGGTTTATCTATGGATGTGCTTTCTCAGATCTTAAAGGAGCTTCAAAATGAATATGCTCGGAGAGGAATTAGGATTGTGCAAGTTGTTGGAGGTTATAGAGTGGAGAGTGATCCTGAACTTGCTCCTTATTTGAAAAGGCTTATGCAGCCCAAGCCTTTAAAGTGGACAAAACCACTCCTTGAGACTTTGGCTGTGATAGCGTATTTTCAACCTATTACGAGGGCAGAAATTTCAGCTAAAAGGGGTGGGGTGGAGGTAGGGCCTTTACTTAAAACCCTTCTTGAAAGAAAACTTATTAAAGTAGTTGGCAGAAAACCGATTCCAGGGAGACCTGTGCTTTATGGGACAACACCTTTTTTTCTGGAATATTTTGGGTTAAATTCCTTAGAAGATCTACCACCTTTAGAGGAACTTGAAAAAATGCTATCAGGGGAGGAGCTTTAGAGATGATAGGGATAATTGATTATGAAGCTGGGAATTTAACCAGTGTAGCTAGGGCTTTAAATTATTTGGGAATTAAATGGGTTATTTCTTCTCAGCCTGAGATCCTTAAAAAATGCGATAGAATTATTTTCCCGGGGGTAGGTGCAGCAAAGTCTGCTATGCTTAGTCTTAAAAAATATGGATTAGATGAATTTCTTAGAGAAATCTTTCACAAGGGAAAGCCCCTTTTAGGAATTTGTCTCGGTACACAAGTTATTATGGAAGAGAGTGAAGAGGATGGAGGAACCCTTGCCTTGGGACTTTTACCTGGAAGAGTCAGAGCCTTTCCAAAACCTTTGATTTGGGGACAGGAGAGGCTAAAGGTGCCCCATATGGGTTGGAATCGAGTTGAATGGATTAAAGAGCATCCTGTTATCCAGGGACTTTCACCAGACTTTGAATATTATTTTGTGCACAGTTTTTACCCAGAGCCAAAAGATCCAAGATTTATTTTGGGAACAACCTTTTATGGACTAAATTTCCCTTCTGCCTTGGCTTATGAGAATTTAATAGCCTTTCAGTTTCATCCAGAAAAAAGCGGAGCTCCAGGTCTTAAGTTAATAGAAAATTTTGCCCATTGGAACCCTTAAAAAAGTAGGTTTTATTAACCCCCCTCTTATCAAACCCTTTGGGCACGGCGGTGCCGTGCCGCTACACATTTGTGGGCGGTTCTTGAACCGCCCCTACGCCGAAAATCCTTTGGGCACGACATGTCGTGCCCCTACTTTTTTAAAATTTTGGATTTGAAATAAATTGAGGGGCCCGTCTTGCTGAGCCTAAAACGGTTTAAAGGTTTGAATTGGTAGGGGCAATTCAGGAATTGCCCAGAAATTCCAAAAACTGTAGGGGCAGCCCTTGCGGGTGCCCAGAATGCGGTTTAAAACCCTTTGGGCACGGCATGCCGTGCCCCTACAAAATATCGGGCTGGG
>CALLJI010000032.1 GCA_938091475.1 uncultured Caldimicrobium sp.
TCTATTTTCTGTCTTCCTTTGTTCAATAGAGATGGGATAAGCATTTACTAAACCCGAGACCACATCTTCTCCCTGATTATAAGTAGTATAATCACCCCATAAAAAGATACGGGGAAATTTTCCTTGAGGTGAGGTAGTAAATATAACCCCAGTACCAGAGTTATTACCTTTATTTCCAAATACCATCTCCTGGACAATGATAGCTGTTCCCCAATCCTCAGCAATTTCCATCAGCTCTCTATAATAAACAGCCTTCTGATGATACCAGGAATTTAAAATAAGTTCTATACTTTTGAAAAGCTGTTCCCAGGGATCATCTACTACAGGTATACCTAATTTTTCTATTTCTCTCCTATATATTAAAGCCAGATCTCTCATAGCTTCACCAGGAAATTCTCTTTTCATTTTTACATTGTACTTTCTTTTATGCTCGCGCATCAAGCGATTAAAAAAGTCTCTGGTTACTCCTTGAGCCATAGCCCAGTTTTGAAGAAATCGCCTATAGGTATCCCAGGCAAACCATAAATTATTAGTTCTTTTAGCCAAACCCTCAGCTATTTCAGGATTAATCCCAACATTTAATATAGAACTCATCATACCAGGCATAGAAATAGTTGCTCCACTTCTAACACTAAGTAGCAAAGGATGAGAAAGGTCCCCGTATTTCTTACCACTCTTTGCCTCAATTACTTTGATAGCCTCTCTTACTAAAAGCTCATATTCCTTCCAGAGTTGATCGTATTTTTTCAAGAATTTATAAGCTCTAAAGATTTCCGTGGTTAAGATAAAACCAAAGGGAATTTTTACTGGAAGGGAAGAGAGCTTAGAGAGCTGTACTAAATTATAAGCCTTACCTCCGAGATAAATAAGATTTTTTGCTAAAGGATTAGGCTCATCTATAAAAGAAATAGCCTTTCTGAGATCAAAGGTTAGCAATAAATTTAAATCTTCTCTATTGACCCTTTCTTTGTTTCTAATAAGAGCTTGATATACCTTTTTTAAAAACCTATCCAAATATTTGAGAACAAATCCATTATTCACAATATCTTTAATAACTAATTCACTTAAATAATAATAGGCTTCCTCTCTTTCCCTTTTTTTGAGATATTTTTTGTATTTTTCCTGAAGGGCATCATAATTCAGGCTGTCAAAGATTAGAGGGAAAACCTTTAAGTAGGGATTTATATAATAAGACTTCAGTATGTGTTGAACCCCTTCCATAAGCCCTTTAAAGATATCTAAATACTGATCAAAGGTAAGGGGATAACTCTTAAGAGAATTTTCAAACAAATCTAAGTATAGATTAAATTTTTGGGAGGTAATTCCATCAATATGTAAAGCCTTTTTAAAGAGATATAGGATTTTTAAAATCTTAAAAAATTGATTTTTGGTTAAGAAATCTATTTTAAAGGTTTCTACTAATTCTTCAAAAATTTTTTCTGCCAGATATTCAAGCCTAAAAGATAAGCCTAAGGCATCAAATTTTTTCTCTTTATATCTTCCATACATTGAGGGTATATCCACCGCAATATGCCTTTTTATAAAAATTTCCTCAACAGGGGTAAATTTCTGGGGAGATAAGATATAATCCTCCTTTAACTCCTTTAAACCCTCTAAAAGCAAATTTAATTTTCTAAAAAGATCTCCAACTTTGAGGATTTCTGGAATCTTTTCTACAAAGGCAAACCCTAAGGATTTATATTGTTCAAGAAAAGCTTCTATATCTGTTAAATATCCAAAATATTTTTGCTTTTCAAGTTTAAAGAGATGAATGAGATAAAAAACTTTTTTCTTGTCTATCTCACTGCCTTCAACTTTTTCAAGAGCCCTTTGAATATCCTTTAAATTAAGTTCTAAAAAATCTTCTACTGTATAGATAGAAAAGACTTTAAAAAGTTCAACTAAAATTCTCTGCAAAGGGAGATGATGAGCTATCTCCTCTTTGATAATTCTTTGCCAAATATGAAAGGGCAAATATTTTTTAATGTGTGTGCCATCTAAAGTAAACCAATACTGAAAAATATCTCTAATAAAGTCAATAGCTAAGCTTGAATTTTCAATGTGAATAAATTTTCTTAGAAAGTGTAATAGGGTGTCCTTTCTCTGGGAGATTTCATCAACTTCTGTAGAGAGATCCCTTATAAGACCTTCAGCTCCAATTTCATTGAAATAAACTGGCAAAATTTTACAAAATTGTTTTACCAGGTTATAAACTGGTTTTATAGGAGCGTTCAATAAAGAAGTAACCTCTCTTTGAAAAAGATCCGTATCTTTAAGGGATAAACCATAAATCCTAAGATTGAGATGGAGTGCAGAAAGGAGGCTTGAACACCATTCGGGATGCTCTTTAAATATTTCTAACCAAGTTTTGATATTTAAGAGATGATTAGGATTATCTTTAATTCTCCAGTATTCATCTATACCTTCAATTTGAGGTGGGAAAAATCCATATTTTATAATCTCATTAATTAAAATTTCTGCCAAATAAACCGCCCTTTTTTTTAAAATAGATTTTCCTATATTTTTAATACATTCAAAGGCTGTCCATGGGTATAAATTGGACTTTTCTTTTAGAATAGCAAAAAATTTAACTAAAAAATTTTCCAGCTTTTCTGAAGATTGCTCTTCAATCATTTTCAAAAGAATAGCATTTATCTCCTTAATTAACTCTTCATGGAGTAACAAAAGTGTGGGAGATTCAATAAGATTAAAGAGCAGGGAGAGTTTCTCCTCCTCGGAAAGATTTGTATCTGGGGAGCTCAGCCCTTGAATATAGTTTTTAACCGCTCGCAATAAATCTAAATGATCAGGTAATACTAATAGATCCTCTAAGGTATGAGCTTTGTTGATTTCCTCTTTTAGATCTTTTTTCAGTATCTCTCTTTTTAAAAAGGAGGGCTCCTCCCAGTGGTGATAGGTTAATGCATAATATCTTTTTAATAAATGCTCTAAAATGGAGTTAAATTCCTCATCCGTAGGAAATTTGAGTAGTTTCTTAGTAAGTCTTTTGAGAGAATAATAGGTTTCAAGAAAAGAGGAAAAAATAACTTCTGGTAATTGACTTCCAGCCTTTATGATCTCTTTTAAAAGGGGGCTGAGCTTTTTATAAGCGCTTTCTTCTAAAAGGTCAAGCGTTTTATCAAGAAGAGTATAATAAAGCTCCGCTACCTTGATATTAAGCTCTCTATTTTCGCCAAAAAATTTAAATAAGAGTTCAAAGGTTAAATAAAAGCCTTTATCTCCAAAGGGGTGTCTCAAAATAAGACCTAAATTTCTAAGAAAAAAGGCTCTGAATTCATCAAAAACAAGTAGGGTGTTTCTGTAGGGATGAAAGATTTCCTTTAATAAAAAAGAGGCTTGTTTTTGTAGGGCTGGAAAATCTTCAAAAATTTTTAAAAAGACTTCATACTTAGTGTCATACTTTACTTCATCAACTCTCGTTTGCTGGAGATTAGCTAAAAGCGCTTTGGAGGTAAAACTAAGTGCTTCCATTACTTATCAATATTCTTTACTTATTATGTAATTAATCAAATCTAATAGACGCACGGAGTATCCCCATTCATTATCATACCAAGCGATAATTTTAAGTAAGTCTTTATCTATGACCTTAGTAGTTAAACCATCTATAATGGCACTGTGAGGATCACCTACTAAATCCATTGAAACAAGAGGTTCCTCTAAAAAGCGAATGTAGCGATTTTGATTTTCTTTAAAAATTTTTAGTAATTCAGAGGAGGTAGTTTCTTCTTTAATTTTTATAACTAAATCAATGAGGGAAACATCAGGGGTTGGCACCCTAATAGAAAGCCCATCTATTTTGTGGGCAAGGTCTGGCAGAATTTTTTGGAGTGCCTTGGTTACTCCTGTTGAAGTGGGAATCATATTCAGGGCTGCTGCTCTTGCTCTACGAAAATCTTTGGGGTGAATCATATCAAGGAGCCTTTGATCATTGGTGTAGGCATGTACTGTAGTCATAAATCCCTTTTCAATTTCAAAAAACCTTTTTAATAAGGCTAAAATCGGAGCCAAGCAATTCGTGGTACAAGAGGCATTTGAGATTATAAAATGTCTTTTTGGATCATAG
>CALLJI010000033.1 GCA_938091475.1 uncultured Caldimicrobium sp.
CTATGAAGGGTATAAAGTAGCCACTGATCCAAGAAGTGTTGGCACGCAAATAGATGATGCAGTCATTACCACCAAAATAAAAGCAAAGCTTATAGAAGATCCCATTACAAAAGCCAGAAAAATTGATGTAGACACAGTTAATGGAATCGTCACATTAACAGGCTTAGTGGATAGTGAAGAAGAAATAAAAAGAGCTATTGCTATAGCAGAATCTACTCCTGGTGTAAAAAAAGTGGTAAATAACCTTCGTATTGGAAAAAGGGGAGTGAAAACCTATCTTACAGACAAAGAAATCACTCTAAAAATAAAAGCTAAATTTATTGCTGATCCAGACTTGAAAGCCTTCTCCATTGATGTAGATACAGTAAATGGGATAGTCACACTTACAGGCATTGTAGAGAGAGAGGAACAAAAAAGGAAAGCGGTAGAATTAGCTAAATCCGTGGAGGGGGTAAGGCAGATTATTGTTAATATTCAGGTTAAAAATAGGTAAATTTGCCCTGATAAAGTCCTCTCTCAAGCATCACTTGTTTAATTTTCTCAATAACCTTATTCTTCTCTAAGAGCCAAAGAGGAGCAATTAAAATCTCTTTAGGTGCATCAGAGGTTAACCGATGCACTACCGTTTCCGGTGGTAATAAACTCAGGGCTTCAGCTACTAATTCTGCATATTCCTCTAAAGTTAAAATTTTAAAAGGATTTTCCCTATAAATTTTTTCGAGGGGAGCTCCCTTCACTATGTAAAGAGCGTGAAATTTTATTCCCTCTGGAGAGAGCTTAGCCAATTCTCTCACTGTCTCTAACATCTTGTCTCTATCTTCCCCTGGAAGCCCAAATATGATATGCACACATATGGGGATCCCTTCTTCTTTTAGTAAATAATAAGCCTCTAAAAAATCTTCAAAGGTATGCCCTCGGTTTATTATTTGCAAGGTTTCGTTGTGTTTACTCTGAAGCCCAAGTTCTACCCAAAGATAATAGCCCAAAGATTGAAAATACTTAAGGAGCTCAACCACTTCCCTATTGACACAATCTGGTCTTGTCCCCACAGCTATTCCAACTATTTCTGGAAATTCTAAGACTACAGAATAGACCTCCTTTAGCTTTTCTATAGGTCCGTAAGTATTAGAAAAGGATTGAAAGTAAGCGATAAACTTGTTGTATCCTTTTTTGATGAACTTCTCTTTAAAAGAGAGGATCTGCTCTCTGATACTATAAGCTGGATATAGCCCAGTGCCAGAACCTTTGGGATCACAATAGATGCAACCTCCCTTGCCCTTATGTCCATCCCTGTTAGGACAGGTAAACCCTGCATCAAGGGGAATTTTCTTTACCCTCTCCCCAAATTTTTTCTTCAAAAAGGTATTTAGCGAATAGTATAACTGGTGCATATTTTAACTATAATACCGCAAAAAAGTAATCCAAGGAGTTGAAAAGAGAGAAGAATTGGGATTGAGGAGGGGTAAGGTGAAATCTTTGGGCACGGCAGTGCCGTGCCCCTACATTTTTGAAAATTTGGCATTTTTGAAAAAATTGTAGGGGCTCAGTATGCTGAGCCCAAAAATCAAAAAATTTGTAGGGGCAACCCTTGCGGTTGCCCAAATGCGATTTTTTAAAAATGTGATTTTTTAAAAAAAACATTTGGGCAGGGGCAAGCCATGCCTCTACATTTGAAACCTTTGGGCTCAAAACAAAGAGGGAGAATTTATAAACCCTTTAATAAAAGGGCTGGATCTATACGGCTTGCCTTGTAGGCTGGATAAATTCCAGCAAGAAGCCCAAAAGAGATAGCAAGGCAAGAGGTAATAAGAATAGGTTTTAGTGGAAAAACCAAGGGATACTTTAAAAGGGGAAGAAAGATAAAGACTGCACTTGACCCAAGGAGAATACCAATTATTCCCCCCAGAAAACTGATAAATACGCTCTCTATTAAAAATTGCCATAAAATCATCCTCTTTGATGCCCCCAAGGCTAATCTTAATCCTATTTCCCTTCTCCTCTCATTTACAGAAAGTAGCATAATAGCTGTTACTCCAAGACTGCCCACTATTAAGCACAGTAGAGAAATACTTTGCACAAGCGAGGTAAAAAGAGAGGAAGCCTCTGTGCGAAACTTAAGAATATCCTCTGCCTTGACTAAATTAAACCCCTTTTCTTTAACAGAGACATTGTGGCGCTTAAGTAACACCTCTTCTACTTGTTTCTCAATAACTGGCATAAGATTTGGATCTTTCACTGCAAGATAAATCCCTGTGAGATAATCCACATTAAAGAGGGCAGACATAGCTGTGCTAATAGGAATGAGGATCTGATCATCTTGATCCTGATTGCTTGCATCAACCCCTATAGGGCTTAACACTCCAATTATCTCAAAGGGCAGTCTACTTATAAGAATTCGCTTACCTACAGCACTTTCCGTTCCAAAGAGCTCCTCTTTAACTTTAGCTCCTAAAATAGCCACTTTCTTGTAAGTCAAAATCTCTTCCCTCAAAAAGTTTCTTCCTTCGCTGAGGCTAAATTTCCTTAAGATTAAATATTCCTCATTCACCCCGTTAATAATGGCATTAAGATTAGTTCCCTCTGCTCTCACCACAGAGGAGCCTGTATAGATGGGAGAGATGTAAGTGATCTCTGAGAATTTTTTTAGGGCAGAAGCATCTTCTAGCTTTAAAGTAGTAGTTACTTCCGTTTGAATGGCTCTCCCACCTCTGACCCTTGCCTGACCAGAGAGAACCATAAGAATCTCTGGCCCAAAGGTTTCAATTTCCTTCAGGGTCTTCTTTTTGGCTGCCTCTCCAAAGGTATGCATAACCAAAAGCGAAGAAACCCCAATAATTATACCTAACACAGAGAGAAAGAGCCTAAGCTTTTTATAAAAGATTCCGCCTAAGAAGAGTCTTATTTTAAGAAGTCTCATCTCACTATTATTTATTAGCACTTTTTTAGAGTTTTTAAAGATTTTTAGGACTCCCCTTGCCTTGCCCCTGGGATTTAAAACTTAAGACGCACCTTGTACCTTGTGAATTAAAAATTTCTTAAATTAAAACCTTTTTGGGGATCGGCAATGCCGTGCCCATACAAAAGGATTTTGGAAACGACATGTCGTGCCACTACAAATAAACCTTTTTGGGGGCGATTCGTGAATCGCCCCTACGCTTTTTTTGGGGGCAATTCGTGAATTGCCCCTACCCTTTAAAACCCTCTGGGCACGGCGTGCCGTGCCCCTACAATTTAACCTTTAAGGCTGGGGAAAGCCAAGCCCATAAAATTAAAATTTTTATTGACAAATAATCAAAAAAGATTAAGTTAAAGAGTAACCTATAAAAGAAGTATCAGCCATCCTATGAGAGCAGGCAGGATAATAAATCTTTTAAAGGCTTTTTTATGGATCTTTTGGGCGAGTTTCTTCTTCTCTTTAAT
This sequence comes from uncultured Caldimicrobium sp., assembly GCA_938091475.1. Classification (GTDB taxonomy): domain Bacteria; phylum Desulfobacterota; class Thermodesulfobacteria; order Thermodesulfobacteriales; family Thermodesulfobacteriaceae; genus Caldimicrobium. The sequence goes on from CALLJI010000033.1 coordinate 3,421, forward strand.
ACCCTATAACTTGCTAGCTCAGGATACTCTATCTATAAAGGAAGTTATTGAAAGGGCGCTCAAAGCAAATCCTCAAATTACAGCAGCCATTAAACAAAAGGAAGAGTTTTTCTATCAAAAAAAACTCATAAGGTCTGAATTTTTTCCCAAAATATATCTTTCCTATACCTTTGAAAGATTAGATAGAAGTAAAAATCTTCCCACGGCTGATTCCCATCTCTTTGGACCAACCCTTAATTGGAATATCTTTTCTGGTTTTTCTACCTATTATTCTTACAAAGAAGCCCTTTATTATCTTTCTTCTCAAGATGAAAACATCCGCCATAAAATAATTAGTATTGCCTTAGAGGTGGTAAAGGCTTATATAGAATTTTTCAAACAAAGGGCTTTACTTGAGGCAGCCTTAGCTGATCTTGAGGACGCCAAACTAATTTTAAGACTGGCTCGCAAGAGATTTGAGGTAGGTGTAGCCCCTTATGCTGATGTCTTAGAAGCTGAGGCAAGACTAAAAGAAGCCGAATACAATATCACAAAATATAAATATACTGCTGAAATAGCTAAAGCGAAAATCCTTCTTCTTATGAATGAGGATTTAGAAAAAATAGAAGCTTATGAATTTGTTCCCCTGCAAGAGGAGGACCTTAAAATTCAAACCCTCTCAGAGCTTATAAGAAAGGCTCTAAAGTTAAGACCAGAAATAGTTGCAAAGGAAAAGGAAATTCTTGCGCAAGAGGAAAGGATTAAAAGCGTAAGAGGCGAGTATTTCCCCACTGTGGATCTCTTTACCAGTTATTACAGGACTGATAAATCC
>CALLJI010000034.1 GCA_938091475.1 uncultured Caldimicrobium sp.
TTTTTTAGCCTCAAGTTTAGGCATCTTTCCTTGAACAGTAAAAATAACACTTTCTGCGATGTTACAGGCAAGGTCTGCCACCCTTTCTAAGTTTTGAACTATAACGATATACTCAACTCCTACTTCTATAAGTTCTGGATCTATTTTCATACATTCTTTGATATGAGCGATGAGTTCTCTCTTGTACTGATCTACAATATCATCATGTGAGATGACTTTTTGGGCTTTAGAAATATCCTCTGTGACAAAAGCATCAATGGCAGATTCCAACATTTTAAGAGCCTCTTTAGCCATATTTTGAATATTAATTTTGCTTTCTTCTAAAAGGCAACCTTCCGATTTTTTTATAATAGATACTCTCTGGGCGATATTAACTGCTTGATCTGCAAGTCTTTCAAGATTTCTGGCGATTTCAATGGCACTTACGATGAAACGAAGATCTTTGGCTACCGGTTGCTGAAGTGCTATAACTTCTAATGCGGTTAAAGTCACCATATGTTCATAATAATCTACTTGCTCATCATATTTAATCACTCTCTCTGCCATGGCGGGCTCTAATTTTTCAAAACTTAAAAGAGCACCATTAATCATTTCATTGACAGCTTTGGCCATATCTAATAATAAATTTTTAAGAATCTGAAGATCCCGCTCTAAAGCAATTCTGACCATTTTAATTCTCCTATGTAATTTAAGTTTATTTTATGATCTAGCTAATGAGTCCATTTTACATAGTTTTTCTTAATGGGTCAAGAGTTTATGAGAATGTGTGGTTACTATTTTGAAATGTCACACTTAATTCCTATTTTGAAATGTCACATGTTGGAGGTGTGGTATGCTTTACCAAAATGGTTTTCTTTGTAGGAGCTCCTCACCGCCGTGCCAAAAAGGTTTTATTTGTAGGGGCTGGGCTTGCCCCAGCCCAAGGGTTTAATATGTAGGGGCACGGCATCGCCGTGCCCCAATGGGGCAGCCGCAAGGGTTGCCTCTACGAATTTTTTTATTTTTTTGGGCAAAGCGTGATTTGCCCCAACAATATTTTTTATTTTTTGGACACACCCTGCTGTGCCTCTAAAAAATTTTTAAATCTCTCTCAAGTGCACAAAAACAACCTAAATTAAAAACCTTTTCTTTAGCCTATTTCAGAGACACAGGATGATCCCCTTGTAAATAATAGAGATAGGTTTAAAGTTTATAATAATGAATAAGGTCTATATAAAGTGCGGGCACGAAGAATTTAAATGGGAAGCTCAGCCCTTCAAAGGAAAGTGCCAACTTTGTAAAATTGAATTGCCAATAATCAAACTCACTACGCAGAATCTTAAGCTTTGTAAAACTTGTTTCAATAAAATCCAAGAAAAGAGAGTTTTTGAAGCCATCAAAAAGTTCAAAATGATCTCCAAAGAGGATACAGTGGGAATTTTTTTGTCTGGCGGTAAGGATAGTGCAGCCTTAGTACATATTTTAAAAAAACTCTTTCCCGATTATCAGATCTATGGGATTTTTATAAATTTAGGTATAAGATATTATTCAAACTATGCTCAAAGGGCAGTAGAAGATTTATGTAGAAAGCTCTCTTTACCTCTTTATGTTTACAATCTCCCCGAGAGAGATAATATCTGTGTGGATGATTTTGTTTTCACAACCTTTAAAGATAAAATCTGTTCTGTATGTGGAACCATAAAAAGATATCTCTTTACCAAGATTGCCAGCGAACTTGGGCTTACAGTGATTGCAACTGGGCATCATCTGGATGATCTCCTTTCTACCTATTTGACTCTTTTTTTAAACGGAGATTTTGTTTCTATAAAAAGGCTTTATCCCATAAATTTACCCCTTTTCCAGGGACAAGCAAAAAAGATAAAACCTTTATACAATATTCCTGAAAAAGAGCTCTTTTATTATGCTATGCTAAATGAATTGCCTCTTGAATCCTGTGGTTGTCCTCATGGAGAATTAACCCCCTCAAAAAAAAATAAAACCCTAATTGAAAACCTATGCCAAGAAAACAGAACCTTTAAGTTTCAACTCCTTTCCATTTTTTTAAATAAACTTATTCCACTTTTAAAAGATGAAGAAACTATTAGTTTTCAAAAATGTATTAGATGTGGAGAACCTACCGTTTCCACTACCAGTATTTGTACATTCTGTAGACGAAAAGAGCTTCTGGAGAAAATAACTGAAAAAAATTTAGAAATCTCACCTGAAGAATGGCAAGAGATAGTAAGTTCACCTGAAAAGGAGAATTGGATTATCTTTGATGTAAGGGAGGAGGAAGATTTTTTAAACCACACTTTACCTAATGCTAAATGGCTCTCACCCCAACTTTTAGAAGATAAAAAAGCCCTATATCTCACTATGAAACCATATAAAAATAAAAAATTATTATTCCTTTGTTACACGGGAAGATTAAGTTATTTATTCACTTTAGCTCTACGAAAATTAGGTTTTAATGCTTTCAATTTAAAAGAACCAGAAAAATTGTTAAACTCTTGATCCACTATTATTCCCGAATTTTAGTCAAACTCTTTTGCTATTTTGAATGGTCACATCCTTCTTTTGGTCCTTTTTGGGCAGGGGCAAGCCCTGCCCCTACAGGTAAAACCCTTTTGGGCACGACATGCCGTGCCCCTACAATTAAACCCCTTTGGGCGATTCTTGTGTCGCCCTTACAAAATATTGGGCAGGGGCAAGCCCTGCCCCTACATTTTTTGGGCGAAGGGAGTCTTGCCTTTTTCTACACCTTCCCTTAAAATTTCAATTCTATGAATAAACCAAGGCTTGTTCTAAGTAGATGCTTTCTTAAGCCAGTTCGCTATGATGGTGGCAGGGTGATTGACCCCTTTGTAGAAAGACTAAAAAATTATATAGAAGTGATTGATATTTGTCCAGAAGTAGGACTTGGGCTTAGTGTTCCAAGGGAGAGAATA
>CALLJI010000035.1 GCA_938091475.1 uncultured Caldimicrobium sp.
ATATACGGCGGATTGCCAATGACTATATCAAACCCATCTTTAACTCCGAACATCCATTCGGGGTCAAACCAGTCGGCTTTTTTATTGGTATCATAGGGATTCCAGCGGGCAATCTTTTCGGTTGCCTCTGAGGCAAAGCCAAGCTTTTGTAAGGCAGTGGCAAGTTTTTTTCTTGTCTCTGCGTCCTCGTGTTTGAGCTTCTCTTTCTCTCTTGTGCTTGTGGCTATGAAATATTGATTCCTTATCTTTTTTAGTTTTTCCTCTAAGGCTTGAATCTCAGGGGTGGAGAGGCTTAATTGGGCTGGTCTTGGAAGTCCTATCAGTGAATCTGCGGTGACAAACTTGGTTTCAAGGTTGGGTAATGGTTCAATACCAAAATTTTCTTTCTCTTTATCCACCCTTTCATCTACAAGAAGGGAAATAAAAAATCTAAGCTTGGCAATTTGTATAGCAATGGGCTGGTTATCAACACCATAGATGCAGTTTTGAATGAGATAAAGTTTTCTTCCATAATCAAGTTCATTCTGGGTAAAGCTTTTCTCTATTTTTTCTATGACTTCTTGTTTAATTTTGGGATCGGGAATTAGATTGGCTGCGTCTATTTGAATTTTTCTCCATTTTTCGTTATCGGGGTCAAGTTTGTTGAGTATATGTACAAGGGTGTGGAGTGCACCCATTGGAAAGGCTCCAGAACCAACGGCTGGATCAATAAGCTTAAGATTGTAAATGGCTTTGATTAATCTGTCCGTGGTCTCCTCATCAAAGGGATTGGAAGTGTCATCATAAAGAAAAAGACTATTAAGTTTTTCCTCTTCTATGCCGGGTATTTGTGTTTTGAAATATTCTTTGAGGGACTCCCTTACCATATAATCAACTATCTCTCGGGGAGTATAGTAACTGCCTGTTGCCTTTCTTGCGGTAGTGGCTGTCTCGGGGTTATAGCTGGCAAGAAGATTTTCAAAGACTTTTCCTAAAAGCTCAGGGTCAAGGGCTACCTCTTCATCAACGGGTGTATTTTCATCTACGGTGAAGTTGTAAGAATTCAAGATATTGATGAGTCCCCTAACTTTGTATCTCTTGCCTTTTGTGTCGTAGTCTTTATTTAAATCAACCTCTATTTCATCGGAGAAGAATAAAAAGTTTGGCACATCGGGTTGTTTTTTAGGGTCATCAGAGAAGCCATCTACGCGGAGCTCTCTGCCCGTCTCATTTGATTCGTCATCCCTTCTTTTGTCAAGACATTCAAAAAGACCACCATTGAGAAATGGAATATCTTTGAACAGCCTTTCCATCTCCTCTGGATTTTTGAATAGAGAATGATGTCTGAAATAGGTATGATTCATATAATCCTTGTTTAGATACCCCTTGTAGCGCTCTTCTCTGCGAAATTTTCTCTGATTGATAGGAGTATTGAGCGTGGCAAAGAAGAGGTTTTGGAGTATTGCCAAGTAATAGGTGGGACTATCTGGAGATAGATCTACTAAAATGTTTTCAAGGAACCCTTTATCAAAGAGATTTTTGTTAATTATTCCCTTTTCTTTCATAAACCAGATAAAGATAAGCCTTGTAATGAGCCTTATTAGAGCGATTTCTCTGCCATTTTGCTCTGCCTTTGCATCGAGGGGGAATCTCACATTCTTACGAGCCCAAAAATACCAATTGGCAATCTCCTGATAGAACTCTTTGGTAACCTTCTCTACTGAAAAGGCTTCAATTATGCTCTTGAGGGAGGAGAAATCTCCATCTCCAATTCTTTGAAGGAAGGTCCTATTGGTTGCCTCGGTGGATACGAAGTAGGTATATCTCTTGAAGTGGCTCCATTCTCTGCGTGTGCCTATGTAGATTGCGTGGATGAGGGAGAATCTAAACCTGCCGTTGTTATCATAAAATATAAAAATTCCAGCATCGGCTTGATTGGCTTTGAGAACCTCTTTACCCTTTTCGTATTGAGCCTTTTTTCCAGAGCGTTCTGTAAGGTCCCTATTTACCTTAAAGGCGTAAATGTGAAGCTTAGTGACATTGTCAAAGGGAATTTCTCCCAAGAAGGTGCAATCTGTGAAATTTTCATCATTGAAATGGTCTTGGGGTTCATTATAGGGTATAAATTTGTCATTTTTTTGTCCAAAGAAAAAAATAAAATCTTCAAGATTGAAATTTCGTATTATATCATTTAGAATGGCTCTTGCACTCATTTTTACTCCCCTTCAGAGGGCTTCTTAATATCTTCAATCTCTCTGGCAGAGGCTTAAAGTGGTTTTGCTTTTCTCTTGAGGGAGCTTCCTTTCTCTTTTTCCAATCTATGATATGTCCTTGGCACCTTGTGGAAGACATATCCCCTGTTAATTGGGCTTTATTTGACATATATTAGCATAAAACATTTGTTATTCTATGTTTAGGTTAAATTTTATTACAATTTTTCGGTTTGCCAAAAAATTTAGATGAAATTTGTAGGGGGGACTGATGTGGGGGTAGCCTTTGCGGATGCCCGAAAAAGCGGTTTAAACCCCTTGGGCACGGCGGTGCGGAGCCCCTACAAAGGAATTTTTGCTCTATTCTCTATTGCTATTATTATCTCCTTTGCTAAAGATTTGAGCCTTTCCTTTTCTTTGTAAAGATAGTCCTCTCCCAATTCTTTTTTGAGACTTTCTATCTCTCTAAGCAGAGCGTCTCTCTTATTTAAATAGTGTTCAAAATTGGCTATCCTTCGTAAAGTATAATCTGAGAGCGTCCCGTAGTCACAGATATCCTCAAGGAGCATCCTTATGAAGTTCCTATGTGGTTCAAGCTCA
>CALLJI010000036.1 GCA_938091475.1 uncultured Caldimicrobium sp.
TATAACTTAATTTTTAACATCCTCAAAGCCACTATTACCCCTGGTAGAGAAGGTATTATGATCATGGAATTAATGGGAGATAAAGAGTCTTTGGAGGGAGGTCTTCAGTTTCTCAGGGAGATGGGAGTGGAAGTGCAATCCTTAGGGCAACAAGTTCTTAAGAATGAAGAAGTTTGTATTCACTGTGGGGCTTGCACAGCCGTTTGTCCTACAGGGGCTCTCTCTGTTGATAGAGCGACTTTTAAAGTAATTTTTGATCCTGAAAAATGCACAGCCTGCGGATTTTGTGTGTCCGCTTGTGTGACCAAGGCCATGGAAGTGCATATTCAGAGTGAAGCAGTTTAGTGGTTTTCTTGCAAAGTCTTAGAGTTTTATTATATTAACTTTTAGCATCTTTATAAAGACAAGCTCTTTATTGGAGAGTTCTTAGAGGAGGATATTATGAAGGTTTTAATTTCAGATCCTCTCTCAGAAGAGGGAATTAGTATTCTTCGGGAAGCAGGCTTAGAGGTAATATATAAAACAGGGCTATCTCCGGAGGAATTAAAAAGAGAAATTGAGGAAGCTTCTGCTCTTATTATTCGCAGTGGCACAAAGGTTACAAGAGAAATCATTGAGGCTGGAAAGCATTTAAAGGTAATTGGTAGAGCCGGAACTGGACTTGATAATGTAGATCTACAAGCAGCAAACGAGCGAGGTATTGTCGTGATGAATGTGCCAGGTGGGAATACCCTCTCCGCAGCTGAGCATACATTAGCTATGCTCTTAGCCTTAGCAAGAAGAATACCCCAGGCTAATAACTCAGTAAAAAACGGGCTTTGGGAAAGAAAGAAATTTATGGGAGTTGAAATTAATGGAAAAATTTTGGGAATCATAGGCCTTGGAAGAATTGGAAGTATTGTAGCAGAGCGAGCTCTTTGTCTTCAGATGAAAGTCATAGCCTATGATCCCTTTGTGACTCCCGAGGCAGCCTCAAAGAGAGGAATTGAGCTTGTAAGTTTAGATGAACTCTATGCTAAAGCTAATTTTATCACCATCCATACCCCCCTTACCAAAGAAACCTATCATCTTCTTAATAAAGAAGCTTTTTCTAAAATGAAAGAAGGTGTGTACATCATTAATTGTGCGAGAGGTGGAATTATTGATGAAGAAGCTCTTTTAGAAGCTATAAATTCTGGCAAAGTGGCAGGAGCAGCCCTGGATGTTTTTGAAAAAGAGCCTGTGCCCCCAGAGCATCCCCTTTTACACTCTGATAAGGTGATTGTTACACCTCACCTTGGTGCTTCAACTATTGAGGCTCAAAAGGTAGTAGCTGTTGAAATAGCTAAACAAGTGGTAGATTATCTCCTGCACGGCATAGTAAGGAATGCGGTAAATGTGCCTTCCCTTAGTGCTGAGCTTCTTAAAACCCTTCAGCCCGTGCTTAACTTAGCTGAAAAATTAGGCTTACTCTCCGCTCAAATTAGTGAAGGCGCTATAGAGGAAATAGAAATAACTTTCAAAGGAGAATTAGCCAAACTTGATACAAAGCCTGTGACCCTTGCCTTAGTAAAAGGCTTACTTACTCCCTTTCTAAAGGAAGATGTAAATTATGTAAATGCTCTTTTTAGAGCCAAAGAGCGAAATATCAAGGTAATGGAAGCAAAAACAGAGGAAACCGAGGATTTTACCTCCCTAATAAGTCTAAAAATCAAACATACTCAGGGGGAAGCTTTGGTTGAAGGGACCCTCTTTGGAAAAAGTGAACCAAGAATTGTTAGAATTAATGGATTTAGACTGGATGCTTTACCTGAAGGGCATATGCTTTATATTTTTAATGAAGACAAACCTGGGGTAATTGGAAGAATTGGCACTATACTTGGAAAATACAAGCTTAACATTGCCCGGATGTATGTTGGGCAGGACCCCTGGAAGAAAAGAAATGTAATTTTATTAAGTTTAGATACGCCCCCTACCAAAGAGGCGTTAGAAGAACTTTCTCACGAGGAAAGCGTATATTTGGTAAAAACCTTAGAGATTTAGAGGCCTATGAAAAGGAATTTAAGAAATTATACCTTGGAAGAGATACAAACCCTCATCTCTGAACTTGGGCTTCATCCTTATCGGGGAAAACAAATTTATCACTGGATTACAGCAAAAAATGCTACTACCTTTGATGAAATGACAGATCTTCCAAAGGCTCTAAGGCAGAGACTAAAAGAACACTTTACCCTTGCTTTACCTGAAGTAATGAGTGCTTTGTCAGATGAGGAAGGCACAACCAAATTTGCTCTTAAACTATGGGATAATGAAATTATTGAGATGGTTATTATTCCCGAGAGAGATCATTATACCTTGTGCGTCTCAACTCAAGTAGGCTGCTCGATGGGATGTAAGTTTTGTTTAACAGCCAAAATGGGATTTAAACGGAATTTGGAAGTTTATGAGATAATCTCTCAGGTTGTGCTTGCTAAGAAATATTTAAGAGAGAAGGGGGCGGAACTTCCTCTCAGAAATGTTGTTTTTATGGGGATGGGGGAGCCTTTAGCTAATTATGAGCGGGTAGTAAAGGCTTTAAGGATTTTAGCAGATAAAGAGGGATTTAATTTTTCAAGGAAGAGGTTAACGGTCTCCACAGTGGGGCTAATTGAGAAACTGGAGAGACTTTCCAAGGAATTCCCTACTGCCCTTGCCCTCTCCTTACATGCTCCTTCTGATGAGTTAAGACAAGAACTTATGCCCATTGCTAAAAAATACTCTCTTGCCACTCTCATTACTACTTTAAAGGGTTTTCCAAGAGTCAAAAAGGGAAGGCATACAATTGAATATGTGCTTTTAAAGGGTGTAAATGATGGTATTGAGGAGGCTAAAGCCTTAGCTAAACTACTTAGCGGGCTCCCTATTAAAGTTAATCTTATACCCTTTAATCCTCACCCAGATTTACCATACGAGCGCCCAACAGAGGAGGCGATGGAGGGATTTCAAAAATTTTTGCTATCCAAAGGGATTTTGACTACAGTAAGGAAAAGCAAAGGGCTTAAAATCTCAGCAGCCTGTGGTCATCTTAGTGCCAAACACCAGGCACTTCAAATCCACACCTTTCACAAGCCCCACCACCCTTTAACCTATTCTCAAGCACTGTAAAGCCATATCTTTTTATCAGGAGATGGCCACATTTGGGACAATAGGTATTTTCTTTTTCGTTTCCTGGCACATTGCCTATGTAAATAAAATATAAACCCTCCTCTTTGCCTATGGCATAGGCTCTCTCTAGGGTTTCAAGAGGGGTGCGAGGTTTGTTTCGCATTTGATATTGAGGATAGAATCTTGAGATATGCCAAGGTGTTTCAGGCCCTAATTCATCCCTTATAAAGCGCACAAGCTCTCTTAATTCTTCCTCCCTGTCATTTTCTTCGGGTATAATTAATGTGGTCACTTCAACCCAAATGCCCAGTTTTTTTAAATAAATTAAGTTTTCAAGGACTGGCTTTAATTTAGCTTTGCAAATTCTGTGATAAAAGCTCTCAGTAAAGGCTTTAAGATCTATGTTAATACCATGCAAAAAATCTTTGATTAAATCAAGTGCGGCTTGAGTTATGTACCCGTTAGAAACAAAGACATTTTTTAAGTTCTTCTCCACGGCAAGTTTACAACAATCTAAGGCAAATTCAAAAAAGATGGTGGGCTCTGTATAAGTGTAAGAAATACTTTTTGCTCCATAAAAAAGGGCAGAATCTACTACCTTTTTATGAGTAAAAAGCCTCCCAGGTAGTTCACCTTCATATAGATGGGGATATTGGGAGATTTCAAAATTTTGGCAGAAGGAGCATCTGAAATTACATCCCACAGTAGCAATGGAATAAGAAGTAGAACCAGGGAGAAAATGATAGAGAGGCTTTTTTTCAATAGGGTCTAAATTTTCTGCTATGATTTTTCCATAAACTAAGGTATAGAGAAGCCCTTCTTGGTTAATCCTTACTCCACATAGCCCTCTTTTGCCTTCAGG
>CALLJI010000037.1 GCA_938091475.1 uncultured Caldimicrobium sp.
GCGATTCACGAATCGCCCTTAATTTTCGGGCAAATCGTGATTTGCCCCTACGAAAATTTTTAAATTTCTTGGGCTCAGCATGCTGAGCCCCTACTATTCTTTTCTCTTATTTCCAAAATTTAAAAAAGTAGGGGCACGACAAGGCGTGCCCAAATGTTTTTATTATGTAGGGGTTGGGCTTGCCCCAGCCCATTTTTGTAGGGGCACGGCACCGCCGTGCCCAAGGGGTTTGATTTGTAGGGGCAGGGCTTGCCCCTGCCTAAAGGTTTTAAAACCTATTTCGGGCAGCCGCAAGGGCTGCCCCTACAGGTTTTGAATTCTTGGGCTCAGCATGCTGAGCCCCTACTATTCTTTTCTCTTATTTCCAAAATTTAAAAAAGTAGGGGCACGACATGTCGTGCCCAAAAGATTTTTGGCGTAGGGGCGATTCACGAATCGCCCACAAATTTGTAGGGGTTGGGCTTGCCCCAGCCCATTTTTGTAGGGGCACGGCACCGCCGTGCCCAAGGGGTTTTAAGTAGGGGTAATTCACGAATTGCCTCAAAAAATCTTAGGAGCTTCGCATACTTTACCCAGAAATTAACTCTTTAATTTTTTTCAAAAGGTGTAAAAATTGTACATAGGGGTATGGGTTACCAATGGGTTCCACCAAATACGAAATATAAACCCCTTTGGGAGGGAAAGATGCTTGAAAAAATTGCATTAGAAAATGGACTAATCTTAGAGATTTGGGATTATTCCCGTAAAATAGCTGGAGATAGATGGTTAGTTGGCTTTCTGGCTCAAATTGTTGTTGAACCTTCTAAAGAGGATTTTTCTCAGGACATTTATTACGAGCATTTCATAAAAAATACAGAGGGTAAGCTATATTATAGATATAGAAAAGAGAGAACCTTTATCCCTGAAGAGGATGTAAGCAGAGTTTATCAAAGCATCAGAAATAATTTTTTACGAGCAGTTTTGCCCTATCTCTCAAGAAGAGATTTTAGAGAAAATTTGCTAAGAACTGAGGTTGCTCTTTATGAAAAGCGAGTAGATTGGGAACTTTATCTCCTACAAAAGAAAAAGGAGGAGGAAGATTTAGAGCTCCTCTGGAAAGATCGTGAATTCATATAAATAAGTTTTCAGTTGGCTGATTTTTTTAATTTTCCTCTGATATTAGAGCAAATGAATATTTACTCTTGTGAGGAAGATTGGGGGGAGGGTGAAAGTGAATTGCCATCTCCGGGAAGAGACGAATTGGAGACATCTATTTGATCTTGTGAGGGAAGGATTCTCCTTTCTTCCTCTAAATCTTTTTCTAATTTTTCATATTCTTCTTTGATAATACCTCTTTTTTTCATAATCTTATAGATAAGGCTTGACCTATTTTCTACATATTTGTTAGATGATAGGGGATTATAGCGAAGAGGATTTGGCAAGACTGCGGCTAAACGACTTGCTTCCCAAGGAGATAGAGAGGAAGCTGATTTTCCAAAGTAATAGCGGGACGCTGCCTCTATTCCAAAGATACCCTCTCCCCACTCCGCTATATTTAAATATATTTCTAAAATTCTCCTTTTGGTTAAAGTTTTTTCTAACCTATAGGTAAGAATAGCTTCATGGATCTTTCTAATAGGATTTTTTGAGGGGCTAAGGAAAAGATTTTTGGCTGTCTGTTGTGAGATAGTGCTTCCGCCATATTTAATTTTACCAGCCTGAAGATTTTTCTCTATAGCTCTTTCTATAGCTTCAAAGTCAAAGCCTTCGTGTTTATAAAATTTGTCATCCTCAGCTATTAAGACTGCTTTAATAAGATATGGAGAAATTCTGGACAGGGGCACCCAGATTTGTTTTATCTTAATGGCTTTACCCTCCCTTTCCCATTGTTTAAGCCTATACTTCATCATAGCGGTAAGTTTAGGATTTTCCTTTTTTAAAGGTTCAATGGGAATAAACCAAGGATATCCAAAAAGATAGATAAAGAAGAGGATAAGAAGTCCAGCTAAAAACCATTTAAAAGCCTTCATTTTTTAATTTCTCCAGTAAGAGAAAGATGGCTACACCAAAGGCAACTGCTACATTCAGAGATTCCTTTTCCCCGAAAAGAGGTATTTCAAGAATTACCTCAGATGCCTCTAAAACAGCCTCAGAGACCCCCTCTACTTCATTTCCAATGACAAGGGCTAAAGGAAAATCAGTCTTCTTAAGAGTTTGAAGGGGAATACTATTTTCTGTCAATTCAAGGGAGGCTATTTTATAGCCTCTTTTTTTGTATTTTTCTATAGCAGATAAAGTGGAGAGCTCATATTCCCAGGGTATAAGCTCGGTTGTTCCTAAAGCGGTTTTCTCTATACCTGGATGGGGAGGAGTAGCGGTAATGCCACAGAGCACGAGCTTCTCTATATTGGCACAACAGGCTGTTCTAAAGATAGAGCCCACATTATAGGCACTTCTTAGATTATCAAGAAGAGCTACTATTGGAAAGGGTAAAGGTGCTCTATTTTTTCTCCATTTATTAAGAATCTCTTCTCCCTGAATTTTCCTTATTCCCTTTAGATTCACCCACTTACCCTATTTGATACATCTTTAGACAAATTTTCAGTGAAGGTTAATCTCTAAGAGGGGGATTCTAAGAGAACTTCCCTTTTTTAAGGGTTTTTCCTTAGTTATAGGAAGGGTTGTGCCGTGGATTACCGTAGTCCTTCCATATTTTAAGTTAAGTTTATCTATAGCTGCATAGAGTCTCTCTTCTTTTTCTGGGGCCATCTTTGCTCCCTTTCCAAAAAGGGATAACTGAAAGCTTCTTTGGGAAATAAGATCCTTTAAAATAACTCCCACCTGTCTATAAAGAAGATCTGGAGAGTAAAGGCTTTCAAAGGCCTCTCTTAAAAGAGGTAAAATTTCCTTAGGATAGGCTGAAGGATAGGGTAGAGTAATTTCTTTGCTATATATATTGAAATCCCTATCCTTTATAAAAAAAACTATGCTTTGAGCTAAAAGTTTATAAGCCCTTGCTTTGAAACAGGCAAGCTCAAGATTGAGAGCACTTTGAGCCAAGAGAAAATCCTTATTCTCTGTAGGAGAAAAGGAGAGAACCTTACTAATACTCTTATAACACTCCTTAGGAGTATTGATGACTGGATAGACTTGAATACCTCTTAATTCAAGCCAAATCTCATAAACAGGCTTAGGGAAATGTTTCTTTATAAATTCTTCCTTAGCACAGGCAAGATCTAAAGCAGAATATATCCCCAACTTTTCACAAAGAGAGGCCCTCTGAGGACCGATACCCCAAACCTCAGATACTGGTATATCCTTTAAATAATGATGTATCTCTCTCCCAGAAATGAGAGTTAACCCATCAGGTTTCCTGTAATTAGAAGCAATTTTAGCCAAAACTTTGGTGAGACTAATCCCAATAGATACAGATATTCCAAGCTCCTTTTTTATCCTTTCCTTTATCCTTTGCCCTAACTCCTCGTAGGTAGTATGAAAATAGCCTCTTAAACCTTTTAAATCAGCAAAAGCCTCATCTATAGAATATTCCTCTACAATAGGACTAAATTTTCTCAGTATTTCAAAGAGTTTTAATGAAAATATAGAATATTTCTCATAATTTGATTCTAAGATCACTACTTGAGGAAAATTTTTTTCTACTTCTTTAATAGTCATTCCCCTTTTTATACCTAAAGCTTTACCTTCATAACTGACTGCAGTGACTATGCCCCTTTCTTTCCCTACCACTACGGGTTTACCCTTTAAGCTGGGATCTAAGGCTTGTTCTACAGAGGCAAAGAAGGCATTAGCATCCAAATGAAGAATAGCCTGAGGAAAACTATGAATATTTAAAGGGCTCCTATGGGGATTACTCATCTTTCTTTACATTTTACCGATATTTTCTAATCACTGCAACCACTACCCCAAAAATTTCCACTTCTCTCTCAGAGGAAAGGAAAAAAACAGGATAGTGGGGATGGGCAGACTTAAGTAAGATCTTCTGTCCTTCCTTAAAAAAATATTTCATCGTCCACTCATCTTCTATTCTTGCGACAACAATATCATTATTCTTAGGAAAGAGGGATCTATCCACTAAAACAAAATCCCCTGGTAAAATACCTGCTTCAATCATAGATTCTCCGACTACTTTAATGAGAAAGGTTGAAGAGGGATTCCTAATAAGCCATTCTTCTAAACTGATGCTTTCTAAAAGAGTTTCTTCGCTTTGCGAGGGGAAACCTGCAGATATATAGCCAAGAAATAGAATTTCCATAAGGGGGAAAGATTAGGTGCCTTCCTCCCAACTTGAAAGATAGCGTTCTTGCTCTGGAGTAAGGGTATCTATCTCAATACCCATACTGGCAAGCTTAAGCTTGGCTATAGCTTTATCAATTTCTGGGGGAACTGGATATACTCTTTTTTCTAAGGAATTACCATATTTTACTAAATACTCTACACAAAGGGCTTGATTAGCAAAACTCATATCCATAACTGCAGAGGGATGCCCTTCAGCTGAAGCCAGATTGACTAATCTTCCCTGTGATAATACATAGATTTTCTTTCCATTTATAAGGGTGTATTCCTCAACTTCTTTTCTAATTACTCTTTTAGTCTGTGTAATCTCTGTTAAGCCTTTTAGATCAATTTCTACATCAAAATGTCCAGAATTAGCCACAATGGCACCATCTTTCATCTTAAGAAAATGTTCCTTTCTAATCACCCCTTTACAACCAGTTACTGTAACAAAGAAATCTCCTATGCTACAAGCCTCATCCATTGGCATTACTAAATAACCTTCCATTACTGCCTCTAAAGCCTTTAAAGGATCAACTTCTGTAACCACTACTCGGGCGCCCATTCCTCTTGCTCTCATAGCTAAACCTTTACCACACCAGCCAAAACCAGAGACTACAAAGACCGAACCTGCAAGCAAGCGATTAGTAGCCCTTAGGATCCCATCAATAGTAGATTGACCTGTACCATAGCGATTATCAAAGAGGTGTTTGGTGAGGGCGTCATTAACCGCAATAATAGGATACTTAAGAAGTCCCTTTTCAGCTAAAGCTCTAAGTCTAATAACGCCTGTAGTGGTTTCTTCTGTACCACCGAGAATTCTTTCAGCTTCCTTTGGTCTCTCCTTATGAAGGGTGCTTACTAAATCAGCCCCGTCATCAATGGTGATCTGAGGGGTTCTATCGAGAACAGCTTTTATATGAGCATAATAGGTATCTCTATCCTCTCCTCTTATAGCAAAAACAGGGATCGCAAAGTATTTTACTAAAGCAGCTGCTACTTCATCTTTAGTAGAGAGAGGGTTTGAAGCACAGAGATAAACTTCTGCTCCCCCTTCCTTTAAGGTCCTTGCAAGATTAGCTGTTTCCGTAGTAATATGCAAACAAGCCCCGATTTTAATGTTTTTTAGAGGTTTTTCCACAGAGAAACGCTCTCTAATTTGCCTTAACACCGGCATATCCATTTCTGCCCATTCAATCCATCTAAGCCCCTCATCTGCTAAGGAAAAATCTTTAATATGATAATCCATTTTTCCTCCTTATTTATCAAAGCCTGCTAATTCTTTAATTTTCTCTACCATATCTAATTTTTCCCAGGTAAATTCAGGCTCATTCCTTCCAAAGTGCCCATAGCAGGCGGTTTTTCTGAAAATCGGTCTCCTCAGATCAAGGTAGTCTATCATATGTTTAGGTCTAAAACAGAATAGTTTATTAATAATTTCAAGAATTTTTTCTACAGGGATGGTTTCCGTACCATAGGTATTAACATTAATTGCTAAAGGCTCTGGGACACCTATAGCATAGGCAACCTGTACTTCAAGCTCTCTTGCAACCCCTGCGGCCACAAGATTCTTAGCCACATATCTGGCATAATAGGAAGGGGTTCTATCTACCTTGGTAGGATCCTTTCCAGAGAAGGCTCCACCCCCATGATGACCTCTTCCTCCATAGGTATCTACAATAATTTTTCTACCAGTCATACCACAATCTGCTAAGGGACCACCAATCACAAATCTTCCTGTTCCATTAATAATAATTTTAGTATCAGCCTTGAGATGCTCAGGAGCAATGACTTTTTTGATTACTTCTTCATAAATAGCCTCTCTTAATTCCTTTAAAGTAACTGTAGGATCATGTTGAGCTGCAATAACAATGGTATGGACATCTACTGGACGTCTGTCTACATATCTAATAGTAACTTGGGTTTTGCCATCAGGTCTTAGGAAGGGTAAAATTCCCTTTTTTCTCACTTCAGCCAGACGCATAGCTAATTTATGGGCATACCAAATAGGCATAGGCATAAAATCTGGTGTTTCATCACAGGCATAGCCAAACATAAGGCCCTGATCTCCTGCACCAATTTCTCCATCTCTCTCAATCCCCATAGCAATATCAGGGCTTTGTCTATCAATACTTATTAAGACCGCACAAGTCTGATAATCAAATCCAAGGTCTGAGTGATTATAACCAATTTCCTTAACCACTCCTCTGGCAATGGTTGGATAATCTATGCGAGCTTCCGTAGTTATTTCACCTGCAATAAGGATCATCCCTGTGTTAACAAGCGTCTCACAGGCCACTCGAGCATAGGGATCTTTCTCTAAGATAGCATCTAAAATAGCATCACTAATCTGGTCTGCTACCTTATCTGGATGTCCCTCAGTTACAGATTCTGAAGTAAAGAGAAAGTTTTTTACTAACATTTTACCCTCCCTCTTCAAGATTTGACAAAAAATCAGTTTACTATAGGATTTTTTTTTATCAAGTTTGAAATTTTGAGGTGTGATTCACGAATTGCCCCCAAATTTGTAGGGGCACGACATGTCGTGCCCAAGAGGTTTTTTTATATGAGCTGGGCTTGCCCCAGCCCATTTGTAGGGGCGGTTCAAGAATCGCCCTCAAATTCGTAGGGGCTCCGCACAGCCGTGCCCAGAGGTTTAGCCAGTAGGGGCGATTCAAGAATCGCCCACAAAATTATATGAGCTGGGCTTGCCCCAGCCCCTACCAAACTTTTTAAACATCCCTTCCGAAGAGGAGATGTGTAGGGAATACGTAAAAAATTTTTTAAAAATGAGAACAAAGGATAATAAAAAATTACCAGTTTTCGCAGATAAGTTCAAAATAGGCTTTGGGATGATCGCAGGATGGGCAAGGATTTGGTGCTTCAAGCCCTCTGTGGATGTAGCCGCAATTTCTACATCTCCAGATTACCTCTACCTTCTTTTTAAAGACTGTGCCTTCCTCTAAATTTTTGGCTAAGGCTAAATACCTCTTTTCGTGAAATTGCTCCGCAATGGCAATGGCTTCAAATACCCTTGCTATCTCTTCGAAACCCTCCTCTCTGGCAATTTTTGCAAAGCTTGGATACATAGTAGTGTACTCATAATTCTCTCCTTTGGCTGCATGATATAAATTCTCAAGGGTATTTCCTATTTTTCCTGCAGGAAAAGTAGCTGAAATCTCAACCTCTCCCCCTTCTAAAAATTTGAAAAGTCTCTTAGCGTGTTCTTTTTCTTGATTGGCAGTCTCCTCAAAAATAAAGGCAATCTGTTCAAATCCCTCCTTCTTAGCTGTAGAACTAAAGAAAGTATACCTATTACGAGCTTGAGACTCTCCTGCGAAGGCTATAAGCAAATTTTTTTCTGTACGAGTGCCCTTTAAGCTTTTCATAATCCACCTCCTCTTTCGAATTTATTTTTAGAAAAATTATAAATTAAAAATAGTTTTTGTCAAGATTTTTTT
>CALLJI010000038.1 GCA_938091475.1 uncultured Caldimicrobium sp.
TCCTTTGGTGCAGGAACAGGTCTTTCAGGAAGCGGAAGAGCTGGGTATCCCCTGCAATGTGGTGGATAAACCAGAATTTTGCTCCTTCATAGTACCCTCAACTATTCAAAGGGGAGATTTAACTATAGCTATTTCTACAAGTGGAGCAAGTCCTGCTGTAGCAAGAAGGATAAGAGAAATCCTTGAGGAGATCTTTGGCCAGGAGTACGAAAGTTATCTCCAATTAATGAGAAAGATTCGAGAAGCCATCTTAAAAAGCCCTTTACCCCCTGAAGAAAAAGAAAAAAAACTTCAAATTTTTGCCTTAGCCCCTCTTCCTGAATATATAAAAAATGGTTATGTGGAACTCCTTGAAGCCATCCTCACCAAAGAAAATTTAAAGGATCTTATTCCAGAGCTTGATGAGATTACTTTTTTAAAATATCACAGTTAATTTTATGAAGGTTTGGTATCCCTGCCCTGGCCAAAGGTTCTAATCATTAAGACAAGGCAAGAATTGTCCATTTTTAAACTGTAGGGGCTGGGCTTGCGGGTGCCCAATGATTTTGTAGGGGCACGGCACCGCCGTGCCCAAAAGATTTTTAAAACCCTAATTGGGCAGCCGCAAGGGCTGTCCCTACAAAATTTAAAAAATTTTGGAATAAAACCTTATTCCTGAGCTTTTCTCTCTTTGTAAAGTTTCCAGAGATATCTGAATATAGAGCTGAATATTTCAGGTGTCTCTTCAAGAAGTTTTTCTAATTCAGAAAGGCTATAAAACCTGCCTTCAGCTATCTCTACTGGATTAGGTTTTGGATTTTTATGGGTCACTCCTACAAATAAGGTTGTACATTCCCATTGTGTTTCAGGACAGGGAGGAACTTGCAAAATTTCTTCCAATTTAACTCTTAGTCCCAACTCTTCCATAAGCTCTCTTTTGGCAGCAGAAAAGAGAGCTTCTCCAGGGCCTACATGCCCAGAGGCTGAGGAGCTCCAAAGTCCTGGGTTTTCCTCTCGATCATAGGACCTTTTTTGTAAATAAATTTCTCCCTTTGGATTAAAAAGAAAGATGTGCACTGCCTTGTGATACAAACCCTTAGCATGCACCTCTCCTCGAGAGAGAATCCCTACACTCATACATTTTTCATCAACTACTTCAAGAGGCTCTCTATTTATGTCCTCAGCACTCTCTTTAGCCCTTCTTCCTATTCTTTTAACCTTTTCCATATTCCCTACTTTATTGCGAGTTTTATAATTTCATCCAAATGTGAAGCTTTTATAAAAGTTATCTGAGATCGAAGATCTTCCGGAATTTCCTGCAGGTCTTTTTCATTAGCTTTAGGAATGATCACCTTAGTGATACCCTTTCTCAAGGCTGCCAAGGCTTTCTCCTTAATTCCACCTACAGGTAAAACCCTTCCCCTGAGGGTAATCTCCCCAGTCATAGCATATTCCTTTGAGACAGGTCTCTTAGTTAAAGCAGAGATGATAGAAGTAGCTATGGTTACTCCGGCACTTGGCCCATCCTTAGGAATAGCTCCTGCAGGTACATGAATATGAAGATCATATTTGGTATGAAATTTGGGATCTATTCCCAGTTCACTGTGCCTTGAGCGAATGTAAGATAGAGCAGCTTGAGCACTCTCTTTCATAACCTCTCCCAAAGATCCTGTGAGAATAAGATTACCCTTCCCTGGCATAACCGCTGTCTCAACATAAAGCACTTCTCCTCCATTGGGAGTCCAAGCTAAGCCGGTTGCCACTCCTACCTCATCCTCAGTAAGACGAAGATCTTCTATGAATTCTGGAGGTCCAAGATAGTTATGTAAATTTTCTATGGTAATCTCAAAAGGCCCTTTTTCCCTCTCTGCAATTTTTCTAACAATTTTTCTACTAAGCGCTGCAAGCTTTCTTTCAAGCTCTCTTACCCCAGATTCAGAGGTATATTCTTCTATTACTTTTAGAATAACTTCATCCCTTAGGGTAAAATCTTTCTTTTTGAGACCATGCTCTTTAATAAGCTTTGGCAGAAGATATTTTTTGGCTATCTCTAACTTTTCTTTGAAGGTATACCCGGAAAGATAGATAACCTCCATTCTATCAAGAAGAACCCTTGGGATGGGCTCAATCATATTGGCAGTAGCAATAAAGAGTACCTTAGAGAGATCATAGGGCACATCTAAGTAATGATCTACAAATTCTTTGTTTTGTTCTGGATCCAAAACTTCAAGCAGGGCTGCCGCTGGATCTCCCTGAAAGGAAATACAAAGCTTATCAATTTCATCCAAAAGAAAAACTGGATTATTCACACCTGCTTGTTTAATTCCTTGTATAATTCTCCCAGGAAGGGCACCCACATAGGTTCTTCTATGCCCTCTAATCTCTGCTTCATCTCTAACCCCTCCTAAGGCAACCCTAACAAATTTTCTTCCAAGGGCTCTCGAAATAGATTTTCCAAGACTGGTTTTTCCAACACCCGGTGGTCCAACAAAACATAAAATAGCTCCTTTAGCCTGGGGATTGATCTTTTTAACTGCCAAAAATTCTAACAACCTCTCTTTAACCTTTTCTAAATCATAATGATCCTCATCTAAAACCTTTTTAACTTCCTTTAAATCTAAATTATCTTTGGTGGAGACGCTCCAGGGCAATTCAATTAACCATTCTAAATAGTTTCTGATCACGGTGGCTTCTGCTGACTCTGGATGCATTATCTCTAAGCGCCTGAGCTGGCGAAGAGCTTCTTCTTCTACTTTTTTTGGCATCTTCGCCTTTTTAATTTTTTTCCTAAGCTCCCTAATTTCTGATTCTACATCCTCCTCTTCTCCTAACTCTCTTTTTATAGCTCTTAGTTGTTGCCTCAAGAAATATTCCCTTTGAGATCTACCCATTTCCTCTTGAGCTTCACTTTGTATTTTGTTCTGCAGGGTAGTTATCTCAATTTCTTGCAGCAAAATTTTTGAAATCTTCTTAAGTCTCTCTACACCCTCTAAGGTTTCAAGTAGATCCTGAGCTGTAGGGACTCTTAACTTTAAATATGAAACTACGAGATCAGAAAGCCGTCCTGGTTCTTCTATGGATTGAATAACATGTGCAATCTCTGGATTAAGAATATTCTTGAGGTTTAGAAGTTTTTCTATATTCTCTTTAACAGAGCGCATCAGAGCCTCGATCTCAGGGGTAATAACTTCTGGCTCGCGCTCTTTGCAAGGCTCTATCTCTACTTCAAAAAAGGGTTCGCTTTTAAGAAAATTCTTTATTTCAACTCTTGAGAGCACTTGAACTATAGTTTTTTTTCTATTTTCAGAGAGATTAATACTCTTTAATATCAAGGCTATAGTCCCAATTTTGTATAAATCCTTTTCTTGGGGATTCTCAAGGCGAGCATTCTTTTGGGTTACTAAAATAATCAGTTTTTCTCTATTTTGGGCTTCCTCAATAGCCTTTAGTGACTTAGTCCTTCCCACAAAAAGAGGAACCACCATTGAAGGAAAAAGCACCATATCTCTAACAGCCATCATTGGTAAAACTTCAGGCACATCAATAATTTCACCTTCTTGAATTTCGGAAAAATTTAATTCTAACTCCTGTGACATTTTAACTCCTTTCTAAAATAAATTTTTTAAAAAAACTTCTCCATTCTCCTTTCAATTCGTAATAGGTATGATTCCTATGTTTAAGCACTCTACCTTTTCTTACAAAGGTAGCTTGCACCCTCTCAATTATACCTAAATTTACTAACAATTTAAGTCCTTCCATAGTATCTTTCAAGTCCATCCTCAGTCTTCTTGAAATAAATTTAGCGCAGTCTGGCTCGTGATAATAAAGATCTTTGAGAATAAGTTTTTCCCTTTCTTGAAGTAGTTCATAAAAGAGCTTCTTGCGCTCCCAATCAGACATCTCTTTAACCCTAAGCTTTTTTAGATCTCCCTGGCAAGAATTTTTGTTTAAATTAAAAATGAAAGCCCTTTTAAGACCATTTTTGATACCTATAAGGATATTTTAGTACCAAAGCATTTAGGGAAGTGTGGAGCAGGGGTTGTCCCTGCATAAGCTAAATTTATAACATAACATTAAAATTCCATTTTGAAAGGTCACAAGGAAGGGGCAAGGCTTGACCTTGCCCAAGAGTCTTTTCTGCAGAAAAATTAATTTGTAGGACCAGCCCTTGCGGCTGCCTAATTCTGGGCACGGCGGTGCCGTGCCCCTACAAAAAATCATTTCGGGCACCCGCAAGCCCTGTCCCTACAATTTTATGGGGGTGATTCGTGAATCGCCCCTACCACTGGGCTGGGGCAAGCCCAGCCCCTACACATTTGTGGGCGGTTCGTGAACCGCCCCTACGCCTAAAATCTTTTGGGCACGACATGTCGTGTTCCTACATTTTTAAATTTTTAGGAAATCAAAAGAATTTGTGGGGACACAGCATGCTGTGCCCAAAGAATTAAAATGGTAGCCGCAGGCTTTAGCCTGCGAGAAAACTTGTAGGGGCAAATCACGATTTGCCCCAAAGAATATAAAAAAGTAGGGGCTCAGCATGCTGAGCCCAAAGAATTAGAAAAGTAGGGGCAATTCTTGAATTGCCCAGAAATTCCAAAAACCGTAGGGGCAGCCCTTGCGGCTGCCTAATCTGGGCACAGCATGCTGTGCCTAAGGAATTAAAAAATGGTAGCCGCAGGCTTTAGCCTGCGAGAAAACTTATAAGGGCGAATCACGATTTGCCCAAAGGATTTAAAAATTCGTAGGGGCTCAGCATGCTGAGCCCAAAGAATTAGAAAAGTAGGGGCAATTCAAGAATTGCCCAGAAATTCCAAAAACCGTGGGGGCAGCCCTTGCGGCTACCCAGAATTGGGCACGGCAATTCCGAACCCCCTAAATTTAAATATTTTAGGCATGGCTGGGCAGAGCACTAGAAATTATGTAACATTCTTCACTTAAATTGTGAAAAAATTTTTTTGGTTTATATTTATTTTTCTAATTCGGCTGATTTAATTTACGGGGGGTAGATAAATATGCCTATTTTTGAGTTTCGCTGTGAAGAATGTGGAGAAATTTTTGAAGAA
>CALLJI010000039.1 GCA_938091475.1 uncultured Caldimicrobium sp.
ATCTCTCTAAGCAGAGCGTCTCTCTTATTTAAATAGTGTTCAAAATTGGCTATCCTTCGTAAAGTATAATCTGAGAGCGTCCCGTAGTCACAGATATCCTCAAGGAGCATCCTTATGAAGTTCCTATGTGGTTCAAGCTCATTAAAGTTTTCAAGTCCTTGTATGGTTTTTAAAGTGTTTATTGCCCTTTGTTCAAGGCTTTGGTCTGAGCGGCGAGTATTCTCTTTCTCATTGAAGTTTTTAATTTTTTCATATTCCTCCCAGAAACGCTCACTTAAGGACACGGCTTCTTCCTCAGGGCTTGATGGTCTAATCCTGTCAATGACCTCTTCAAGATTAGTCAGCACAACCTCATTCTCTTCATAATCTTTATGGTAAACATAAAGCCTGCCTTTCTTGATCACCACAAACACCTCATCTTTGTCTGATTTCTTAGCTACCTTTACCCTTGGTGGGAAATCCCTCAGCCTCTCTACAAGTTCAGGGTTTGAGGCTTTGATGTTTTCAAACTCTTTTAATACTTTTGTGTAAAAGCTCTCCTCTTCCAAGTAATCGGGGTTTTGCTGGAGTTTATTGTATAACCCTGAGGGAGAGGGCTCCTCATCTATGTCAAATATTTTTGCATCCTCTCCAAGGGCATTATGAATGAGAAACATTTTATTAGCAGCAATGTCTTTGCTCTGCACATGTTCTGCACCTTTTTCAGTGGGAAAAAAGTTAACTATGTATAGATTATCAAAGACCTTTTTACTGATACGATTGATCCTTCCAACCCGCTGAATAACTCGTACTGGGTTCCAGGGAATATCGTAATTTATCACCATTCCAGCACGATTGAGATTAAAGCCTTCTGAAATTTTGTCAGTAGTCAAAAGGATGTCGTAATTGTTAGCCTGTTTGTCCTTGGGGAGAGAGGCATCAAAGTTTGCATTGATCTCTTGGACTAATGATCTCGTGATATCGCCTTCCACTACGAGCACTCTGTTATTAAATCTTTCTTTGAGAATTGGAGCAAGGTATTTGACGGTATCTCTATATTCGGAGAAGATTACAATTTTTCTCTCGGGTTCTCTCTCTAAGCTTGATTTAATACCTTCAATGAGTTTTTCTGCTTTTGGATCATAGTTTATGAGATTTAAATCCTCAAGCTCCTTCAGAATATCTTCAAAGAGTTTTTTGTCGGATTCAATATCTGCAAGAAATTGCTCCCTCTCTTTGAATTTATCAATCTCATAAACCTCGTGATTTTTTGGATATTCACCTTTCTTGATTTTCTCTGCGTATTCTCTTAACTCTTCTTCAATTTCATCAATATCTTTATCATAAATCTTTAAAAGGAGCTGACGGTCAAGTATATACTTACGGGTTTTAGTGATAAAGTCAAGCACAGTTTCGGTCACCCGTTTAAAGTTACAAAGACTTTCCCTGAAAGCTCCAAAGGAGCTTTCAAATCGTTTGACAAGTAATCTCCTCATAAAGTCGTACAAGTTGAACTGTTGGATATACTGAAAATTCTCCTCTTGATTGAGTTTGTCGTTAGCATCTGCTCCTAACTTGTAGAAAAAGGGTCTGTATATGGCTCCCTTAAATAATCCCCCATCTTCGGGTAGGGCAAAATAGTCTCTAATTACCCTATCATAAAACTCTGATTGCTCCTCTGTAAGCTCAAAGAACCAAGCCTGAGGATCTTCTACCCTTGAGAGTTCCTCTATCTCGGAACGATAGTAAGGATTTTCCTGAAGATCAAGGCGATTCCTTCTTATGGTGACGGGTTCAATGGTATCCTTAATTTGCCTTGCAAGATAGTGGGCACGTTTTTTAACCTTATTGAGATCTATTGAACTTTCACCAAAGAGTGTTTCATAATAGGTTATTGCCTTTTGCCTTTTCTCGGGGTTAGAGGAATTTGCATATCTCTTTATGAAGGAGAGTTTGTCAAAAATATTCTTATATATTGTGAACTTTAATTCCAGATTATCAGTCAAGGTAATCGTGGATTTCTTTGGTGTTATGAAGAGCTTGAGGAGGGAGAAGATATCGGAAGGTTTGTTATTAAAGGGAGTAGCAGTAAGAAGTATCACAATTTTATTTCTACAAATATTTTTAAGGAGTTCATAATTTTTGGTATCTTGATTTCTGAAGCGATGCGCCTCATCCACTATTACTACCTCTACATCTCTTGCCCTTGAAAGATACTCAGCTACTTCCTCAAGTTTTCCCAGTGAATAGGCTTTCCAGCCAAGTTTAGTTAAATGGAAATCCTCAAGGTATTTCTTCCATCCCCAAGTGCAAGCATCATCACCGATGAGACCGGGAGGTGCAATAACGATACCTCTTTTTTTCAATTCAAAGGCAATGGCACAGGCAATGATGGTCTTCCCAAGTCCAACTACATCTGCAATAATGACACCATTATGTTGCTCAATGATGGATAAGGCTTGTCTTACAGCATCAAGCTGGTACTTATAACTTTTATACCCTCTCTCTTCAAAGACATCTAAGAGCCTCTGTCCAACCTCGCTTCCCTTAAAAGTGTCAAGGTAAGTCTTAAGCACAAGGGCATAGGCTTCAAAAGGTGTAATTTCTCTAATAAGTGTCTCTTGTTCTAATATTTCAATAAGCTTCTTTTTTAAATCTTCTCTCTCTGTGATGCGTATGGATCTTTCCCACAAGCTATCAAAGTATTTTTCAGCCTCATCAGTGCCATAATCACTTATTTCCACATTGAATTCATTCTGGTGGGAAAGCCCAGAGTATGTGAGATTACTGCTTCCAGTGATAAAAAGGGTATTTCTTACAATCTGGGATGGTCCAAGCTTAAATATATAAAGTTTGGCGTGATTAGGCTCAGAAGTTTTCCTAATCTGTAAGCGATTGTTCTTGATAAGGTCAATGAAAAATTTTACCTGTTCATAAAAGTCTTTTTTATCAAAATATTCTGAATTTAGGGAGTTTTTGAGGGATGTAAAATATTTTTTAAGTTTATCATCAAAGGATTGTCTATTTTGATAGTCTCCAAACTCTATTAGTCCATAGGCTGTTTTATCAACATTAAGTCCAACGAGAATTTTTAGTGTGACCTCTGAGTTCTCTTTCAGCCCAAAATATAATTCTTTCAAACCTGAGAAATAGAAAAAGCCAACGAGGAACTTAAGTTCTTTACTTTGCGAGAGTAGTTCTTGGAGCCTGTTTTTGAGAGTTTTGGTGGGGCTGTTGGTTATAAAATAACTCAAGTTTGGCCTCTGAAAGGTTTTGTATAGGTGTAATTTTATATTAGTATAACATAAAGCAAGGGGATGTTCAAAGGAAAAATTTTGGGTGTGTGGTTATTATTTTTAAATGTTACACATTTGTTAGGGGATGGGCTTGACCCTGCCCAATGGGTTTAATCGTAGGGGCTCCGCACCGCCGTGCCCAAAGGGGTTAAAAACTTCTCTCCCCTATGCCCTAAATCTCATTTTTTCATACACAACTCCCCCCGCTATCTGCGGGGGGTGGTCACTGGGACATGCAAAGATAGAAGGTTCAGATGCAACTATGGTAGACGATGCAGATGGATTGGTCTACGCAGACTTTCAATCCCACATAGTTCAGATACAACATTAGTCTATCATATCATTTGAGCATTTCAAGTAATGCCCAAATGGGTTTTACCCGTGGGGTAATTCACGAATTGCCCCTTGAATTTGTAGGGGCTCCGCACCGCCGTGCCGTAATTGGGCAGCCGCAAGGGCTGCCCCTACGGGTTTTTATCTTTGGGACAATTCTTGAATTGCCCCTACCCTTTTTGTTATATCGGGCTCAGCATGCTGAGCCCCTACGATTTGTCTTTAATCTCTGGGCACAGTATGCTGTGCCCCTACATTCTGGGCAGCCGCAAGGGCTGCCCCTACAGGTTTTTGGATTTTGGGGCAAATCGTGATTTGCCCCTGCAAGCAATTTTCGCAGGCTAAGGCCTGCGGCTACCTTCTTATCATCAAGGTAATAACAACCCTTAGGGCTCCTCTCAAATCTACTCCTAATTTAATAAAATCTATTGTATTTTCAAAACTTTTCCCTATAATTACATTAATTCATCCAGTTGGTTATATTTAAACTTTTCATAGGAGGTTTGACATTCTAATGGACAAAGTTGCTATCATCTACGATGATATTTTTCTGAAACACAAAGCTGGGGATTGGCATCCTGAAAGCCCTTATAGACTAAAGAGTATCTTAGAGAGGCTTAATGCAGAGGATTTAAAAGAGTGTGTGGAATTTTTTGAGCCCTACAGAGCTGAAAAAGAGGAAATTTTTTGGAATCACAGTGAAGAGTTGTTTGAGCTTATAGCTTCTACTGCTAATAAAGCTTATTATTCCTTAGATCCGGACACAGGCACTAATGAATACTCCTTTGAGGCGGCACTCTTTGCCGTTGGTGCGCAAAAGAAAGCCTTAGAACTACTCTTAAAGGAAAATTTTAGCTCTGCCTTTGCCTTAGTGAGACCCCCTGGACACCACGCCGAGCCAGATAGAGCTATGGGATTTTGTCTTTTTAACAATATTGCCCTTGCTGCCCATTACGCCAAACATTACTATAACCTCAAAAAAATTTTAATTGTTGACTTTGATTTACATCATGGCAATGGCACCCAAAAATCTTTTTATGAAGATCCAGAAGTCCTTTTCTTCTCCACCCATCAATTTCCCTATTATCCGGGAACTGGTAATTATACCGAAATCGGGGCTGGAGCTGGGCGTGGTTATAACATAAATGTGCCTCTTAAGGCAGGCTCTGGGGATGAGGATTTTCTCTTCTTCTATTTACACCTTTTAGAGCCCATTGCTCTTCAATTTAAACCTCAAATTATTCTTGTATCCGCAGGATTTGATGCCTTAGCAGGAGATCCTTTAGGTGGAATACAACTTAGTCTTGAGGGGCTTGCAGGTATGGTTTATATTCTCAAAAGAATTGCACATTCCACCTGCCAAGGAAGAATTTTATTTTCACTGGAAGGTGGATATAATCTTCAAAATTTAGCAGAGGGAGTAGCTACCATCATTAAAACTTTAACAGAAAGAAAAGATATTCATCTCCCAGAGGAGATTAGTCCTTCTTCCTATTCAAAGGAACTCTTTAATAAAATCGCTGATCTTCTTAAGTTTAAAAATTATTGGCAACTTTAACTAATCCTGTCTGGAGGGTAAAAATGTCAATTTCACAACAAATAGCAGGCTATTTAGAAAAAAGTTCCTGGATTAGAAGAATGTTTGAAGAAGGTTTAAAATTAAAAAAAATTTATGGAGAAGATAAGGTTTTTGATCTAAGCCTTGGCAATCCAGACTTACCTCCGCCACCTACTGTCAAAGATACTCTTTTGAGAATAGCTCAAAACTTTCAACCTGAACTACATCGTTATATGCCAAACGCAGGTTTTCCCTTTGTAAGAGAAATTATGGCTAAGAAAATTTCTTTAGAACAAAATGTAACTATAACATCTAACGAAATTGTTATGACTTGTGGAGCAGCGGGTGCATTAAATGTAATTTTTAAAACACTTCTTGATCCCGGAGATGAAGTGCTGTTTCCAGCTCCTTATTTTGTTGAATATTTCTTTTATGTGGAAAATCATCAAGGAAAAGCAGTGTCTGTGCCAACTAAAGAGGATTTCTCCTTAGACATAGAAGCCTTTGAAAAACGCATATCTCCAAAAACCAAAGCGGTATTAATTAACTCACCGAATAATCCCACTGGTCAAGTTTATAGTGCGGAAGAATTGGAAGCGCTCTCTCAACTTTTGCGAGAAAAAAGCTCCTATTACGGAAAGCCTATTTTCCTTATTTCAGATGAACCTTATAGAAATCTTGTTTTTGATAATTTAAAGGTGCCTTCCCTTTTTCAGTATTACAAGGAGAGTCTCATTGCCTATAGCTTTTCTAAGGAGTTATCATTAGCAGGTGAAAGAATTGGATTTATAGCCCTCCATCCAGAGATTGAGGCCAAAAAAAAGATTATGGAAGGTTTAATCCTCTCTAATAGAATACTTGGTTTTGTTAATGCCCCAGCTTTATCTCAAAGGATTGTGGCTGAATGTGCCTTTGCCAAAGTGGAGGTGGAAATTTATCAGAAAAGAAGAGATCTATTGTGTAGTATTTTAGAGGAAGGGGGGCTTAATTTTGTAAAACCTAAAGGAGGCTTTTTTGTTTTTCCAAAGGTTCCTATTGATGATCTCAAATTTTGTGAAGTCCTTAAAGAGGAGCTAATTTTAGCTGTCCCAGGCAGAGGCTTTGGCTTACCTAATCACATCAGATTAGCCTTTTGTGTGCCAGAAGAAACTATCTTAAAAATGAAACCTAACTTTCTCAAAGCATGTAAAAAAGCCAAAGAACTGGTGTAAATGTTCCGATTTAGAATCAAATATCAAGATAAGAAAAGTCCTGCCCGCTTGGGAGAAATTATCACTTGTAGAGGAGTTGTAGAAACCCCGGTCTTTATGCCAGTGGGCACCTTAGGATCGGTTAAAGCTTTATTTCCAGAGATTGTAGCAAGCTTGGGATATCCAATAATCCTTGCCAATACTTATCATCTCTACTTAAGACCAGGGGTTGACATAGTTATAAGAGCTGGGGGATTACATTCCTTTATAAACTGGAAAGGACTAATTTTAACAGACAGTGGGGGCTTTCAAGTCTATAGTTTAGCTCCCTTTTGTGAAATTAAAGAGACGGGAATTCTTTTTCGCTCTCATATTGATGGCTCAACGCATTATTTAACTCCAGAGTTAGTCTTAAGTATTCAACTTAGTCTTAACTCAGATATTATGATGGTACTTGATACTTGTATTCCCTATCCTT
The DNA here is from genome assembly GCA_938091475.1 of uncultured Caldimicrobium sp. Taxonomy (GTDB): domain Bacteria; phylum Desulfobacterota; class Thermodesulfobacteria; order Thermodesulfobacteriales; family Thermodesulfobacteriaceae; genus Caldimicrobium. The sequence goes on from CALLJI010000039.1 coordinate 6,835, forward strand.
CAGATAGAGAAAAAACTCAAAACCTAACAGAATTAACACATCGATGGGCCATTCAGTCCTATGAATTTTGGATAAAGTCAAAAAGAGAAAATAAAGCCCTTTTTGGCATAGTGCAAGGTGGTATGTATGAAGATTTGAGAAGGCAGAGTGCCTCCACGCTTGCAAGTATTCCCCTTGATGGATATGCTATAGGGGGACTTTCTGTAGGGGAACCCTTTGAGTTGAGAAACAAAATGATGGAGTGTGCAGTATCAGCGCTACCTGAAGAGTCACCTCGCTATTTAATGGGAGTTGGTACCCCTCTTGATATATTAGAGGCAGTTTTGAGAGGCGTAGATATGTTTGATTGCGTGCTTCCTACACGGAATGCCAGAAGGGGAAGCCTTTTTACCTCGCAAGGCATAATTTCTATCAAAAATTCTGCTTTTAAAGAAGATTTTACTCCCCTTGATCCTGAATGTAATTGTTATACCTGTAGAAACTATACCAAAGCCTATTTGAGGCACCTTTTTCTCTCAAAGGAACTTTTAGTATATAGTCTCCTCACTCTACACAATCTCTATTTCTATGGTAAAATCCTGAAAAGAATAAAGAAAGCCCTTTTAGAG
>CALLJI010000040.1 GCA_938091475.1 uncultured Caldimicrobium sp.
TGTGATCTTATAGCTAAAGCCAAAGTCTGGAATTCCTTTTATATCCTCTTGCCAGAAACTTCTGCTCAAGGTGCTATGGTTGTTGCACGAAAATTGCTAAGAAAAATTGAAGAAATTTATTATAAAAAGTATCATTTAAAACACTCTGCCCTTATCACTATAATAACCTTTGATCCCAATAAAATGGACCCCAAAAAAGACACTCCTCCTCCTCTCATTTTTTCACTCTTAGAGAGTGGTATTACTCATCTAAGAAGGGGACAAAATAAGGTACTTTTGCTCAAAATTGAGAAAGAACTTGAAAAACAGGGATAGAGCAGACAAACTTCTTTTTGAGAAAGGTTTAGTGGAAAGCAGAGAAAAGGCCCAAGCTTTCATCTTAGCTGGAAAAGTTTTTTATTCCTTAGATGGTCTAACCTTTATTCCAGTGAAAAAACCAGGGGAGCTCTTTCCAAAGGAAACCTTTTTCAAAATTGAAGAACCTCTTCCTTATGTTTCTCGAGGGGGGATTAAATTAGAAGGTGCCCTTAAGGTTTTTGAGATAAATCCTAAGGATTGGGTATGTTTAGATGTGGGAGTTAGCACGGGTGGCTTTACACACTGCCTTTTAACCTTCGGGGCAAAAAAAGTTTATGCCATCGATGTAGGTAAAGGGCAACTACATCCTAAATTAAGAGACGACCCAAGGGTAATTTATTTTGAAGGGGTAAATGCAAGATATATCACTCCTTCCCTTTTTCCAGAAAAATTTGAGCTCATTACTGTAGATGTTTCCTTTATTTCCCTAAAAAAGATTCTTCCTCCACTTCTCCCTTTATTAAAAGAGAGAGGATTAATTTTAGCTTTAATCAAACCTCAATTTGAACTCTCTCCTAAGGAAGTTAAAAAGGGTATCGTTAGGGATTCAAAATTGCATTTCAAAGTAGTGCAGGAGCTTTGGAAATTTGCAGAAGACCTTGGATTGAAGCCCTTAGGTGTTGCAGAAAGTCCTATCTATGGCGCTAAAGGGAACAAAGAATTTTTTATTTGCCTTCTAAAACCTGATATGTTATAATAGAAATTGAGATTTTGAATAGGGGGTTCTATATGAAAATAGTAGTAGCTTATGATGGCTCTGAAGATGCCAAGGAAGGTGTAAAAATAGCTAAAAAGTTTTTATCCGAAAAAAGAGGCGAGCTTTATCTTGTCTCAGTGGCAGGAAAAAGAGAGGATATGAGTAAAGAGGAGACAGAGAAAGCAAAAGGCAAAGCTGAAGCTTTATTGAAGGAAGCTCAAAGTATCTTTCCAGATCTTCCCTTTAAAACAGTGCTCTTAGAGGATTACTCTGTGGCTGAAGCTATCTTAAAATTTGTAGAAAAAATAGAAGCGGATCTTTTAATTATGGGTGCCAAAGGGACAAGACCCGATATTTTAAGATACACTTTGGGGAGCACTGCTGCTAAAGTGGTTTCCTTTGCTCCTTGTTCAGTCTTTATAGTTAGAAAGAAAAAAGAAGAGGAAGAATAAAAATTCCTATTAAATGGGAAAATTTTTTTTAGAGCTCTCTCTTTTTGCTTATATCATTGCCTGGATTGGTTCTCTCTTTTATTTTAAAACCCTTGAAAAAACTGCTTACAAACTCTTCCAAGGTGTCCTTTGGGTAGGTTTTATTTTTCATAGTCTTTATCTTTTGGTATTTATCAAAAACCTCCTTTTTGATAGCTCTTTTACTTTCAGGGAAGTCCTAAATCTTTTTTCCTTTCTTTTAGTAGGTGTTTATTATTATTTTTCTTTCAGTAAAATTAAAGCCTACACCTTAGCCAGTTTTTTTTTACCTCTTCCCATCCTTTTTTTATTTTTAAGCCTTTTCCTGCTTAAAGAGGCCCCTCCTTCCCCCTTTTTACCCTTTGTGAAGTCTATCTGGTTTCCAATACATGTGCTCTTTTCTTTAATTTCCCATGCCTTTTTACTTACAGGTTTGACTTCTTCTCTGATGTATCTCCTTCAAGAGAGAGAAATAAAAAAGAAAAAATTAGGCTATTTTTTTCAAAAACTTCCCCCTCTCCAATCCTTAGAGAAAATTTCGGAAAAATCTCTGTATAATGGTTTTCTTTGTTTAACCATAGGTATCCTAAGTGGCGCTCTCTGGAGTGAACTTGTCTTTGGTGATTATTGGAGATGGTCAGCAAAGGAAGTCGTTACTCTCTCTCTATGGCTTATATATACAGGTATGATTCATCAAAGATTGCTTATTGGCTGGAGAGGAAGACGATTGGCTTATATGTTTATCTTGGGAAGTATCTTCTGGTTTTTTACTTTTTTTATTGTAAATTTTTATTTTAAAGGCTTTCATACCTATGGATAGTGATTACATCATCTTATTAACAGGGCTTAATCACAAAACTACAGCGGTTGAAGTTCGAGAAAAATTCACCTTTTCTCAGTCTACTCTTTATCCCATTTTAAAGCTCAAAAATTTTTTCCCAGCCCTTAAAGAAGGACTTTTTCTCTCCACCTGTAATAGGGTTGAATTTTTAGTAATTTTAGAGAAAAAACATTATGAGGATTTTTTACAAAGTTTTCAAAACTTTGTGGAAAAAGAGAGTGGCACCTCTTGGAATGAAATTGCCTTTAATTTTTATATATTAAAGGATGAGGAGGCAATAAGACATCTCTTTGAAGTAGCCTGTGGGCTTGATTCTATGGTATTAGGAGAACCTCAAATCTTAGGGCAACTCAAAGAGGCATATAAAAAGGCCTTAGAAGCTAAAACATCAGGACTCTTTCTGAATAAACTATTACATAGAACTTTTTTTGTGGCTAAAAGAGTTCGCACGGAGACTGGAATTGGGGGTGGTGCAGTTTCAGTTAGCTATGCAGCCACAAAGCTTGCTAAAAAAATCTTAGGCTCATTGAAGGACAAAAGGATCCTTCTCATTGGAGCTGGCGAAATGGCAGAACTTGCCTGCCAACACTTAATTTCCCTTGGTGCAAAAGAAATTTATATAGCCAATAGGACTCTGGCTAAAGCCATAGAATTAGCAGAAAAATTCCAGGGAAAGGCCTACTCCTTAGAAAATCTTCCAGAGTTACTTATTAAAAGCGATATTGTTATTTCTTCAACGGGTGCACCACATTTTATCCTTACCAAAAATCTTTTGTCCTCTCTACTCAAAGCACGTAAATACAAACCTCTTTTTCTAATTGATATAGCTGTGCCAAGAGATATAGAACCGAGTGTAAATGAATTGGAAAATGTCTACCTTTTTGATATAGATGACCTAAGGGAGGTAGTAGAAGAAAACTTAAAAAATCGTAAA
>CALLJI010000041.1 GCA_938091475.1 uncultured Caldimicrobium sp.
TAGACCAAATGTTTATTTGTCAACTGCTTTAATTTATGGGATTAAAACGGATACAGATAATTTTAGAAAAAGCGCACAAATGCAAGATGTAATAGCCTTTCAGAAATTATATAATAGAATGAACAAACATTTACTTAATAAAATAGAGTCTTCAGACCTGAGGCGCTCTGAACTTAAATATTTCAAAATGGCTTTGAATAATCTTAAATACAGAGGAAGTAGGGCCTTTTGCTACATCGGAAAGGTAAGTAGTCCTGATATTTTGGTTTTAATTGCGGATTTTTTAAATAAGGTCTACGAAACTTCTTGGGTAATTGTAGGTGGAGAATTTAAACGCACCTTGGTAATTATAGTTAGATGTGATGGATATAGAAAGGATGCCGGAACGGTGGTAAGTAAACTCTTTAAGGGTCTTGGAAAGGCAGGGGGACATAAAGAAAAAGCTCGTGCTGAAATTCCCTTTGAAAAACTTAATTTAGATTCGGAGGAGTTTACTACTATAAGCTTAATAAAACTTTTCAAAAAACACTTAGCCTTGAGAGAAAAGCTTACCAAAACAAAACAGGAACCACCTCTTATCTAAGTAGATTTTTAGTATATGTGGTTACTATTTTGAAATGTCACATATTAAATTTGTTTTAAAAAGGGAGGGTCAATTCAGGAATTGCCCACAAATTCGTAGGGGCTCCGCATGCCGTACCCAGTATTGGGCAACCCTAAGGGTTTCCCCACCCCTTAGGGTACGCATCTTAACAAACCCTTTATTAAAAGAAGGGATAAAGGAACATAAGTAAGAGAAAATACATAAAAGACAAAAGGGATATATTTGAGAATCTCAAATTCAAGAATAAAGGAGTAGAGGTTCAATCTCCTTTTTGTAACTTTCTATTCCTGCGTTCAGAAGTTCTTCCAAAGACTCCTCCCTTTCCGAATTAAGCCAATGGAGAAGAGCTCTATTTCCCAGCAAAATCTCAATAGGTTTCCTTCGGTTTTCAAATTCATAGGGAATGGAAAGAAAATTAAATTCCGAGTGTTCCTCCTTTACAAATTTAATTAATTTTAGGGCAAACTCAACTGGTCTAAATTTAGCTGGTTTGATAATATAAATTTGGAATCCTAAACACCTTTTTCCTTTCCATTTGTCAAAGGTTGGTTCAAAAGCTATCGGTTTAAATCTAATACCCCATTTCTTTTCTTCAAAGGTCTCAGATAGGAAATCCCTTAAAAGCTTTAATTTTATATAGGGTGCACCAAAGGTTAAAAAAGGTAGAGTGGTCCCTCTTCCTTCAGACAAATTAGTTCCTTCTAAAAGAACCATTCCAGGATAAACCAAGGCACATTCAAAAATAGGTAAATTTGGCGAAGGAGGAACCCAAAATCTCTTAAGAGATGGAAAATATTTAGAAGGAGGATAATTTTCCATAGAGATAACCTTCATGTGCAGCTTAGGGAAATGCCTCTCTTTAAAGAATTTGGCTATTTCCCCTATGGTAAGCCCATGTCGCATAGGTAAGGCGTCGTATCCCACAAAACTATAAAATTCTTGCTCAAGCACTGGCCCCTCTATCTCTCTTCCTAAAGGATTTGGCCTATCTAAAATCACTATCTCTTTCTCAAAAGTTTCACAGCTCTTCATAAGTAAAAAAAGCGTCCAAATATAGGTATAGACTCTACAGCCAACCTCTACTAAATCTACAAATATGACTTCTATTTCCTTTAAATCTTTTTCCTCTGGAGCTAATCTCTCACCATACAAACTTTTCACTTCAAGCCCACATAAGGGTTCCCTCTCATCCTCTGAAAATTGCATATTGGCCTGTTTTTCGGAAAATAGCCCATGTTGAGGGGAAAAGAGATATCTTAATCTTTCCCCAAAGAATTGATAAAAGAATTCATAGGTAAGATGAAAACTCCTAGTAATAGCAGCCTGATGAGTCAAAAGAGCAAGCTTTGCCCTTCTATATTCTTTCCAAAACCCTTTCTCAAAAAAAACCTCAACTCCCAGTTTTAGGCTTTCCCTTTTCAAAGGAGGGTACCTCGGAAAATTTAAGGCTTTGAATATAGTTTTCTATACCCTTAGTAATACCCTCAGCTATTTTCTCTAAATATTCTTCCTTGGTTAATCTTTCTGCTGAGGTAGGGTTAGTTATGAAATCTGCTTCAATTAGTATAGCTGGCATCCTTGTTCCAACAAGTACTAAAAAGGGGGCGTACTTCACACCCCTATCCTCTATGTCAGGATAGAAATAAGATAAGTGCCTTACTAACTCTCTTTGAACTTTTTCTCCTAACATTTTGGACTCATTAAGTTTAGTATTAGCTAAAACTGCTTTAACCAAATCCTGTAGATCAGCCAATCCTTTTTCATTTGCTCGGTTTTCTAAAGCTGCTACTCTCATAGCCTCAGGGTCTGTAGTAAAATTAAGATAGTATGTTTCAATACCCTTAGCTTTAGGATCTGGAGAAGCGTTAAGATGAAGGGATATAAAAAGATCAGCTTTCATAGAATTAGCTAAAGCCGGTCTTTTTGCTAAAGGGATGAAGACATCGGTAGTACGAGTATAGAGGATTTCTATCCCTGGGAACCTCTCCATTAACTTTGAACCTACTAATTTAGCTAATTTTAACACAACCTCTTTTTCCTTTAATCCATTCGGACCAAGAGCCCCTGGATCCTCTCCGCCATGCCCAGGATCAAGCATAATCCTTCTTACACCCAACCCAAATTGACGAGCAAGATTGATATAAGCTGTCCCATTTTCTAGTGGGCTCTTGAGATTTTCTTCTTTCTCTTTAGATCTCTTTACTTTTGTTTCCTTCTCTGGAGTAGAAGGCTTAATTTTGGCTATTTTTTCCGTCTTCTTTTTTTCTTTGCCAATCAGATCAATAATCAATTGGGGAGGGTCTTTCACCTTAAAAAGTTTATAGTCTGAGAGACTTTTCATATCAAGGACAACCCTTACTGTTTGTCTGTCAAATTGGCCTACCCTTATTCTTTGCAAGTGTCTATCCTGGATATCAAAAGACCTTTGCAAATTTTCTCCCAGTTGTGCAGGATAGATATCAACATAAAGTCTTGGAGGCATCTCACCCTGGGGGGTAAGGAGATTAGCCTGATACTCAAAATTGCCTGAAATATCTACAATTACGCGAGTGTAATCTTCACCAGTTATAGGTTCAATCTTTAAAACTTTTTTTAGGTCTGCTATCAAATAAAGAGGTCCTGATCTTTCTGTTTCATTTCCAGCCTTAGGTTTAGGAGGTTCTTTAAGAGATTTAGTAGGTTCCTTAGGGGATAAGGTCTTTGAAGTTTTTATCTCAGGAAACTTTTTACCCCATTCCTCTTTTAGTCTTTTGGCTAGATCTTCTTGTTTCAATTCTTTCTCATAGATATCTAATAGAATTCTATAGGCTTTTTCTGCTTTTTCATGGTCTGGATAATTTTTCAGAAATAATTCAAATCTTTTAGCAGCCTCCTTGGCATCTTCTTTTCTTAGAGATTTTTCATAGAGTTCCAAAAAAAGTTCTCCAGTCTTGAATAAAGCTAAGGGTGCTACTTGGCTTTTAGGATAGACAAGATAGAGATGTCTGTATTCGGAGATCAATTCCAAGTAAGTCCTTCTATCTGGTCTACCCTTCTTTAACTCCTCTTCTTTTCTTTGTAATTCTTCAAAGATTCCCTCTATGGTGTCTCCCTTAGGCTTTGTAGCCACTTTCTCCTTGGTACTTTTTTCCTCTTCCTGTAAAATGGGAATCACTAATCTTTGCCCAGGCTTTAGATTTTTATTTTCTAATTTATTCGCCTTGATTATATCCTCTTCCTTTACACCGAAGAGTTTGGCTATCTGTGGTAGAGTATCCCCAGGTGCTACCTTATATAGGATTTCCTTTTTTCTTTCCTTGGCACGAAGTTTGACTTTGCTTTCCTCTGAAGGTTTCTTTATAATTAACCTTTGGCCTTCTTTAACATTTGAAGATTTCAAAGCATTCCACTGAAGGATTTCTCTTTCAGATACGCCATATCTTTGGGCAATTTTCTTTAAAGTTTCCCCCCTTTTCACGATGTGAATAAGCGCTTCTTCAAATTGAGAAGTACTATGAGTCTCTTGGGAAGAGGAAATTTTCTGAGAAGGAAGTTTTATGAGAAGCCTCTTTCCAGTGAGATTCTGCCCTTTTTTGATGTTATTCCAAGCGATAAGGTCCTGCTCACTAACCCCATATTTTTGCGCTATTGCACTTAGTGTTTCACCCTTCTTTACCGTATGATAAATCACCCTTTCTTGAGTTTGCTCTTCCCTTTTTACACTCTCCCTCTTCGTACTCTCCCTCGGTAGT
>CALLJI010000042.1 GCA_938091475.1 uncultured Caldimicrobium sp.
AGGTAGTTATTTTAAACTATTTTCAATATTTAGTGCGAGGGTTTGTCTTATGGAGAAGGAAAGGATTATAGAAAGGATTATGGAGTTGAAGGAGAAGAGAAAGGCTATAATTCTTGCTCATAATTATCAACCCCCTGAAATCCAAGATATAGCAGATTTAAGAGGAGATTCTTTAGAGCTCAGTCTTAAAGCAAGCCAAACCGATGCAGAAGTGATTGTCTTTTGTGGTGTCTTTTTTATGGCTGAGACTGCTAAAATTGTCTCTCCCCAAAAGAAGGTCCTAATTCCCGTGGCTGGAGCTTGTTGTGATATGGCAAATATGCTTCCCCCTGAAGAGGTTGTTAAATTAAGGGAGAAATACCCTGGGGTCCCTGTGGTTACCTATGTAAACTCTACAGCTGAGGTCAAGGCGTTGAGTGATGTCTGTTGCACCTCTGCTAATGCTGTAAAGATTGTAGGGACCTTTTCGGATAAGAGGATTCTGATGCTTCCAGATATGAATCTTGCCCGTTATGTACAGAGATTTTATCCAGACAAAGAGATCCTCTATTTTGAAGGCTTTTGTCCCTTTCATCATATGCTCACCCCAGAGGAGGTATTATCGGCAAAGAAGGCCCATCCTAAGGCTGTTTTTATTGCCCATCCCGAGTGCCAGCCTGAGGTGATTGATCTTGCAGATTATGTTGCCTCAACCTCTGGTATGCTTAGACTTGCCAAGGAACTACCTTACGAAGAATTTATCATAGGCACAGAAATTGGCTTGCTCTATCCCCTCTCCAAAGAGAATCCCCAGAAAAAATTTTATCATCCAGCTCCAGAGAAAATGCTCTGCCCCTCTATGAAAAAAACTCGCTTAGAGGATGTTTTAAATGCCTTAGAAAGGGATGAGTTTGAAGTTATACTCGATGAAGAAATTAGAAAAAAGGCCTATCAGGCTGTAAAAAGAATGTTAGAAATTGTGTGATTTAAACATATCATAAGCACCCTTTGTGAGGAAGATCAAACCTTCAGGTGTTATTCTAAAGGGCAAGTCACTTTTTTGCGATTTAAATTATCATAAATGCTGTACCCAAAAAAATTGTAGGGGCAAATCACGCTTTGCCCAGAAATAAAAATTTGTAGGGGCTCAGCATGCTGAGCCCAAGAATTTTAAAAATTGTAGGGGCAGCCCTTGCGGCTGACCAATTGAGGGCACGGCAGTGCCGTGCCCCTACGGTTTTTTTCAATCATTGGGCAGGGGCAAGCCCTGCCCCTACAAATAAAACCTTTTGGGTTGAGCATATCGCACCTCTAACATGTGACATTCTAAAATAGGAATTAAGTGTGACATTTTAAAATAGTAACACAAATTTGAATTTGTTATGACTCTTGCTGAAAAGGACGCTGGCAAAAAGCCAGAGTGCCCTTTTTGTAATTCATCAAAGGTTATATAGAATATTTGGTACTATTAATATTATTGGTAGCACCTCTGGAAAGCGGAATATTCCCTCTCGTTGCCCAAGTGTTACTCCAGGTTGATGTGGATAATTCAAATGGACCTTTATTATTGATTAAAATATAAAATGTTAATTGTTAAAAATCTTATTTTTATGTAATTGTTTGTCTAATCAGAAATTTTGAACCTTAATTAATAAGGGGGGGATGTCCCCGCCCCTCTTAATTTTCTACTCAGGTTTTTCCATTCCAGCTTCTAAGCCCATTCCTACACCAGGCAAGCCATACATAACTGTAGATCCCGTTGAGAAATATTCTAATTTACCTTCTCTTACTAATTCATTAGCTGCATTCTTAATATCTCTTGGATTGGCATCAGGTATCTCTCTCTGGAGGTCCTTAAGGTAAATTTTACTTTTACCACCACCAGCTGCTTTCTTCTGCATTACTTCTATGATTTTTTGTTTGAGTGCCTCTTTATCCATTCTAAACACCTCTCTTTAATTTAGTATTCTATGTCGGTTACTGTTTCGACATGGCTTGTAAATTTAAAATGTACGGAGGTTCTATATGTATCATAGGCAAGTCTGTAATCATCAATTAAATGCCAGGTAAAGGGTATCTCTGTAATTTCAAAGAATCTCTCCCAACCAATTCTTTCGATCCATTCACCCACCCTTTCATATTTATTGGCGTGCTTGGAGTAAGTTTCAAGAGTCTTTCTTATCCATTTCACGGCAGTGGGCCAGCGAGGAGGTTCATTAGGTATAAAGGGAATTACAACCTTTGAAAATTTAGGTGGTGTAATTCTGTTAGAAACCTTTCCTCCCACCACTAAAGCCAAACCATCTCCTTGTCCATCAGCAATGGGCATAGCTGGACACATAGTGTAGCAATTTCCACAGAACATACATCTGTCTACATTTACTCTAACAGATTTTCTTTTTTCTCCTCCAACCTCAACTGTAGCTGGTTTGATTGCACCGAGAGGACAAGAAGCAATGACTAAAGGTATTTCACAAACCTTATCTAATCTCTCATCCTCAACTAAAGGTGGTTTTCTATGAATTCCAACTACAGCAATATCTGAACAGTGCACAGCACCACACATATTGAGACAACAAGCTAAAGCAATTCTAACTTGTGCTGGAAGTTTATGAGACCCGAAATATTCAAAGAGATCATCCATTATGGCCTTAACCACACCAGAAGCATCGGTAGCTGGTGTGTGGCAGTGAATCCATCCTTGAGTATGCACTATATTTGTAACTGAAGCTCCGGTTCCACCAATAGGAAACTTATAAGAACCACCGGGAAACTTTCTGGTTTTCAAATCTTCTATGAGTGCGCTTAACTTTTCCTCATCAGTCACATGGAATTCTACATTGTTGCGTGTGGTAAATCTAACATAACCATCGCAATACTTATCAGCTATCTCACAAATTTCTTTAACATAATCTGTGGTTTCTAATCTTGGTGTTCCACAGCGAACGACATACACCACTTCCCCACTTTCTGCCTTATATTTTAATACTCCTGGTTGAATGATTTCGTGAGATTTCCATTTTCCATAATTCCTCTGAATTACTGGCGGTAAAAATTGCCAGTAATGGGGTGGACCAATATCAGTAATTCTATTTTCCATAGGTTTTTGAGGATTATAGAGTTTTTCAGCTAAAGTGGGATCATAAGGTTGATTATAAATAGGATCTGGTCTTTCTGGTCTTTCACTCATTGTCCCCTCCTTTTATTAATTTTTGTTTTTTTTCTTAGGCTGGATGGCGTTTTCTAAACTCAGCCACATCCCTCGTCCATCCACCCTCAACCTCTTCCTCTTTCCAGAAGATGTAAGGGTTAGAACGAGGTTCTCTAACATGTTGTGGCAAGGGTTTTAGTCCCAGTACATCCACAATAAATCTATTTAACCCAACTCTCTGAATAGTCTCACCCAACCTTTCACGATTTTTTCCATGTTCCATCCAGTAATCAAATACTTTGTAAAGTAAATTCTTTAAATTATCATAGGGAGGCTCAAGCTTCATAAAAGGAATAATCACTGTAGAGAGCTGAGCACCCTCTAAAATTGGTGCCTTTGCACCCATAAGGATAGTAGCACCCCTATCCTCACCTGGCCATAAAGCCTCAGGCATTACATTTATACAATGCATACATCTATTACATTCTTTATTATTGATGTAAAGCTTCTTTTGGCCTTCATCCCAGAACATACACTTGGTAGGACAAAGGTCAATGACCTCCTTCTTGATATCAAAAGGTCCCCAGTCTCTATCAGAATGGGCACCAGCATTAGGTTTCAGTTCACCACCTACATAAGCTCTAACTGCCTCCTGATCAATCTTTATATCATCTCTCCAAGTCCCAATTACAGAGAAATCAGCTCTGGCGATAGCAGCTACACAATCATTAGGACAACCGGAGACCTTTATCTTAAATTTATAAGGGAAAGCTGGACGATGAAGTTCATCTTGAAACTGCATAGTTATCTCATAAATGATATCTTGTGTGTCAATACAAGCCCACTCACATCTTGACATTCCCATACAACACTCAGGGGTTCTTAAGTTTGACCCAGAGCCTCCAAGATCCATTTTTAGCTGATGTGTCAAATCATAAAAAATATTCTCCAATTGTTCCGTGACAGTTCCAAGCATTACTAAATCACCTGTTGAACCATGGAGATTAAAAATACCGCTTCCGCGATTATCCCAAAGGTCACATAATTTTCTCAGAGCAGAAGAATGATACCATTTAGCTGCAGGCTGATTAACACGCACTGTATGAAAGGCCCAAATTGCTGGAAACTTATCCTGCTGATCAGAATACCTTCCTATAACACCCCCTCCATAACCAAATACTCCCACAATTCCACCATGTTTCCAATGGGTCTCCTTGTTTTTGTAAGACAATTCCATCTGACCTAAGATGTCAAATCCTGCTTGCTTTTTATGCTTTTCTGAGTAACTGTAGATATCATCAACAAAACTTGGCCAAGGCCCAGACTTTAATTCATC
>CALLJI010000043.1 GCA_938091475.1 uncultured Caldimicrobium sp.
ATGGAGGAAAGTTATGCCCTTGGATAAGGATTTGGTAAAGAGCCGTTTTGAAGAGGAAAAACAATATGTACTGGAAGGGCTTCAGGCAAAGGAATCTTGGCGGTTGTTTAAAATTATGGCTGAGTTTGTAGAGGGATTTGAGTTGCTTCCTAAGGTTTATCCAGGAGTCACCATCTTTGGCTCAGCCAGGGCTGAAAGGGGTAGCCTGGAATATCAAAAGGCAGAAACCTTAGGTAGACTTTTAGTAAAGTCTGGCTTTTCTGTGATTACAGGTGGGGGACCAGGAATTATGGAAGCTGCCAATAAGGGGGCTGCGGAGGCAGGAGGTTACTCAGTAGGATTAAATATAAAATTGCCTATGGAGCAAGAGCCTAATCCCTATGCAAATGTAAGATTAGAATTTAAATATTTTTTTATCAGGAAGGTGATGCTTGCTAAGTATTCGGTAGCCTTTGTCTTTTTTCCTGGAGGTTATGGCACAATGGATGAAATGTTTGAGATTTTGACCTTGATTCAAACTAAAAAGATTCGCCCGGTTCCTGTAGTTTTGGTAGATAAAAACTTTTGGAAGCCTCTTTACACTTGGTTTTCAAAAACCTTAGTAACTACAGGTAAAATCTCTCCTATAGAGCTTGAGATCTTTAGAATTTTAGATGAGCCAGAAGAGACGGTAACCTATATCAAAGAAAAACTTTGGATTTAACCTATGAAGAGCCTGTTAGACATATATAGCTTGTCTTTTTCAGAAATTGAAGAGATTTTAATTTTAGCTGAAAATTTGAAGGAGATTTTGGGTAGGCCCATCCCAAAGGTGCCAACCCTGAGGGGAAAACAGGTCTTACTACTTTTTTATGAACCTTCAACGAGAACAAAGTTTTCCTTTGAAAGGGCTTGTAAAGTCCTATCGGCAGACCTTATGAGTTTTTCAGCCAAGGGTAGTAGCATTGAGAAGGGAGAAACCTTACTGGATACTGTAAAAAATCTCTGTGCCTTAGGTGTGAATCTAATAGTGATTAGACATCCCCTTTCAGGTACCCCACATTTTCTTTCCAAACATATCCCAATACCAATAGTTAATGCAGGAGATGGAAGGCATGAACATCCTACGCAGGCCCTTTTAGATTTGTTAACAGTAAAAGAAAAACTTGGCACCCTTTCAGATTTAAAAGTAGCTATTATAGGAGATATAAAACACAGCCGGGTGGCCCATTCTGACATCTTAGCCTTTCAAAAGATGGGCTCTCAAGTCTTTGTAAGTGGGCCAGCCCATCTCCTTCCAGAACCTAAAGAACAAGCTTTTTTTGAGATAAAGCCTCGAGGTTTTAGGGTATGTTATAAAATGGAGGAGGCTTTGAAAGGTGCAGATGTGGTAATGGCCTTGAGGATACAAAGAGAAAGACACGGGGAGGCTCTTATTCCCTCTCTTCTTGAATACGCCCAAACCTTTGGATTGAATAAAAAGACCTTGGAAATAATCAAAGAAAAAGCCCTTCTTATGCATCCGGGACCTATAAATTGGGGAGTGGAGTTATCCTTTGAGCTTGAGAATTATCCCTTTCAAGTCATTTTAGATCAGGTAGAAAATGGAGTAGCCATTAGAATGGCGGTACTATTAAAACTTTTGAGTGGAGACTAAGAAATGAAGATATTATTAAGAGGTGGGAGAATTTTAGATCCTACCCTGGGAATTGATTTAGTGGGGGATCTCCTTATTGAAGATGGCAAAATTAAAGGGATGGCTCCTAAGGTAGAAATTTCTGATAAAGTAGAAATTATAGAGGTAAAAGACTGTCTTCTCTTTCCAGGGATAGTAGATATACATACCCATCTTAGGGAGCCAGGAGAGGAGTGGAAAGAGGATATTGAGTCAGGAACAAAGGCAGCTTTGCACGGTGGAGTATTAAGAGTTGCCTGTATGGCTAATACCAAACTTCCCAATGATAGACCAGAGGTTACAGCTTATATCCTTAAAAGGGCTAAAGAAAAGGCTTGGGTAAAGGTTTATCCTATAGCAGGAATAACCAAAAATTTAGAGGGAAAGGAATTAACAGAGTTTGGCCTTTTAAAGGCGGCTGGAGCGGTAGCCCTCTCAGATGATGGAAAGTGGGTCTCAGATGGGGAAGTAATGAAAAGGGCCCTCCTCTATGCCAAAAGCTTTGACCTTCCTATAGTGTCTCATTGCGAAGACCCTACCTTAAGTAGAGGAGGACAAATTAATGAAGGAAAACTTTCTGCTAAGCTTGGGTTAAAGGGAATATCAGCCATTAGCGAAACTATGGCAGTGGTAAGGGATCTATTATTAGCTAAAGAGACGAATACTCCTATTCACTTAGCTCATCTCTCTGTGAAAGAAAATTTGCCCTTCCTACGTTGGGCAAAGGATGAAAATATACCCTTTACCGCGGAAACCTGCCCCCATTACTTTACCTTCACAGAAGAGGAAGTTGAAAACTACCAAACTATGGCCAAAGTTAATCCTCCTTTGAGAACAAAGGAAGATATAGAAGCTATAAAGGTAGCCCTAAAAGAAGGCTTGATTGAGGTTATTGCAAGTGATCATGCTCCCCATAGCCCTTTAGAAAAGGAAGTGGAATTTGAATTGGCCAGTTTTGGTATGATAGGACTTCAGTTCCTCCTACCGCTTAGCTTTAATTTAGTGCGAGAAGGTGTTCTATCCCCTTTAAAACTTCTGAGTTATTTAATTACAAATCCCTGTAAAGTGCTTAAACTTGAACCACCTTCCTTTAAAGAGGGAGCTGAAGCAGAAGTAGTGGTGTTTTCCCCTGAAGAGGAATGGTTAGTTACAGAAGAGGCTATTCTCTCAAAAAGTAAAAATA
>CALLJI010000044.1 GCA_938091475.1 uncultured Caldimicrobium sp.
TAGGGTCTCTTCAATTGTCTCTGGTTTTACTGCCTTTCCCCACTCAATGTCAAGGACGATGGGATTTAGTTTGTAAGCCTCTGCCAGCTCCTTCCATCTTTCACCAAACTTCCCTGCAGAGACTACGATGACCTTATCCCCTGGTGAGAAAAGATTCACTATGGCGCACTCCATAGCCCCTGTGCCAGAGGAGGCCAAGAAATAGACCTCCTGTTGGGTTTGAAAGAGATATTTTAGATTTTCTCTGATTTCTTTTAAAATTTCCGAAAATTCGGGTGTTCTATGATGAATAATGGGTTGAGCTTGAGTAAGGAGGACCTTTGGAGCAACGGGCACCGGCCCAGGTGTAAAAAGATACCTCTTTCCTAAAAATTCCATAACTCTCCTCCTGATCAGAGTTTAACAAGTGTATTTTTAATAAGTTTTTAATCTTAATACAAAAGCTTGATTTAGCAAGAAATTTAAGCAGAAGCTTAGCAAATCGTGATTTTGCCCATACAAAACGGGGCAATTCTTGAATTGCCCCTACCTTTGTTTTGAATTACAGATTTCATCAGTAGGGGCGATTCACGAATCGCCCCCAATTTGTAGGGGCAGGGCTTGCCCCTGCCCAATGATTTTTGAAACGGCATTTGGACATCCGCAAGGGCTGACCCTACTAAAATTCGATAAAGGGTATTAAAATATAATTATGGGTAAGGAGATTAGAAATCCCTTGGAGGAGCTTAGGGCATATTTTCAATATTTAGAAGAGCTTGGGTTTACCCATATACCCTACTTCAAGGAGCTTGAAAATATCTTTAAAAAACATCCCCTCCTTAGGGAAGACAATCTCTCTTCCCTCTTTGAGAGAATTAGGGCTTGCAGAGATTGTAGTCTCCATAGAATTAGAAAGCTCCCTGCCTTAGATGAAAATTTTTCGGATAAGAGGCTTATGCTCATTGGAGATTTTCCAGACAAAGAGGATAATTATCTGGGCAGACCCTTTGCAGGTCCCATTGGCGAGACCCTTCAGAAAATGCTCTTAAGTATAGGATTGCGAAAGGAAGACTTCTACCTCACCTTAGTGGTAAAATGTAAACCTTCAGCTGGCAGAATCCCCGAGGAGGAAGAGATACAGGCTTGCAGAAAATATCTACTAAAGGAGATAAGGCTTCTTAAACCCAAACTTATTTTAGCTTTGGGTTTTTTACCCCCTAAAGCCCTCTTGGAAAGGACAGAGCCTTTAAATAATTTAAGGGGTGCCCCCTTTTCCTTTAGAGAAAGTATGATAATCTTTACTTATCACCCAGCTTTTATGTTAAAAAATCCCTCAGTAAAAAGGCTGATTTGGGAAGATTTAAAACTCTTTAAGGAACTTTATGAAAAAACTCTATGATAAGGCTAGCTAAGTTTCTCCTTTTTTGTGCCCTTTTATTCTTCTTTTCTCAGAATCTCTGGGCAAAGAGGGGAGAGCTTTTTTTGATTAAGGTAGAGGGAGCTATTACTCCGGTTACAGCAAATTTTATAAGCTATGCCCTTAATTATGCGAAGGAAAACAAGGGGCTTGCTCTGGTGATTGAGTTAGATACACCGGGTGGTCTTGTAGAATCCACTCGGGAGATAGTAAAGGAGATCTTGCAGAGTGAGATACCCGTTATAGTTTATGTGAGCCCCCAAGGGGCAAGGGCAGCCTCAGCGGGTGTTTTTATTGTGCTTGCCAGCCATCTTGCTGCGATGGCTCCATCTACCCACATTGGGGCAGCCCATCCCGTTGAACTCACTGGAAAGGCAGATCCTAAAATGATGGAAAAGGTGGCCAATGACCTTGCTGTTTGGGCAAAAAATTTGGCTGAAACAAGGGGGAGAAACCCAGAGTTTGCAGAACTTGCGGTGAAAAAAAGTAAAAGCATCACCGAAAAAGAAGCCCTCTCCTTAAAGGTCATAGAAATTATAGCGGAAAATATGCAGGATCTGTTAACGAAAGCTGAAGGAAGAAAGGTTAAAGTTAAAGATAGGGAAATCACCCTCTCTTTAAAAGATGCCGAGATAAAACTTATTAAAGAGGATTTCAAAACAAGGTTTCTTAAAATCCTTGCTAATCCAAATTTGGTCTATTTTTTACTTATGTTAGGACTTTTGGGCATCTATTTTGAACTTTCTCACCCTGGAGCTATCTTTCCCGGTGTCTTTGGTGCCATTTGTCTTATTTTAGCCTTTTTAGGATTAAGCATTTTACCTATGAATTATGCAGGGCTTGCTCTCATTTTACTGGCTGGCTTGTTATTCTTTTTAGAGACACAGATTACCTCGCACGGGCTTTTAACTTTGGGAGGTATCATCTCTCTCCTTTTAGGTTCCCTTATTCTCTTCGGAAATAATCCACCTGCCCTAAGGGTATATAAACCCTTCCTCTTTACCGTGGTCTTCACCTTTGCTGTTTTGTTTGGTGCTGTTACTTATTTAGCGATTAGAGCCATAAGAAAAAAGCCAGTTACAGGTGGTGAGGAGTTGATAGGTTTAATGGGGAAAGCGCTAACTCCTATCAATCCTTCGGGTGGAAAGGTCTTTTTGCATGGCGAGATTTGGCAAGCCTATGCAGAAGAGGAGATTCCTAAGGATTCTTCTGTAAAGGTGGTAGAAAAGAAGGGACTTTTATTAAAGGTGGAGAAATTGTAAGTCGTTAGGATAAATTGCACTTTTCTTGGGCACGGCATGCCGTGCCCCTACAGTTTTAATATTTGGGCGATTCGTGAATCGCCCCTACGCCTTTTTGGGGCAATTCGTGAATTGCCCCTACGAATAGAACCTTTTGGGTACGGCGGTGCCGTGCCTCTACAATTTTTGTGGGGCAATTCGTGAATTGCCTCTACGCCTTAAACTCTTTTGGGTACGGCGGTGCCGTGCCCCTACGGAATTTGGGGATATCTATTTGCCCTCTAAGACATGTTTTTCTGGGGTGACGCAGAGAAATTCTCCGGAAAAAACTACCTCTTCTCCCCTTTTCACTTCCACATAAACTCTACTTTTTTTGCCTTCCCTTTCTACCACCTTAGCTATGGCTTGGAGTTCCTCCCCTAATCTAACAGGTTTCAAGAATTTTACCTCAGCCTTAGCAAGCACAACAGTCTCTTCATTAACCGCAAGCATTGCGGCATAGTCTGCAAGACCAAAGATAAAGCCTCCGTGTATGAGCCCCCTCTCATCCGCCACCATCCGCTCATCAGTTCTAAGCTTAACTATGGCTTGCCCAGGAGACAAACTAAGAGGTGCTCCACATAAACTTTGATCAATAGAGCGGTGTGTTTTTATCTCCATATGGAATTACCTCTCCTATGGGATTTTATTTAAGCCATTTTATCTAAGCAAAATTCAATAAAAAGGGGATGATCCATAACTTTAAACTTAAAGGTGACTCGAGGGGTTTTACAAAGGGAATGTATTTTATAATCCTTGCCTGTAATCATACTTGGGACAGAGGCCTTGAGAGAGGTGCCAAAATTTTCAAACCTTCTCCTGAAGGCGCCACAAATCATATTAGTAAGTTCTCCAGCCATATCTAAAGCCTCTTGGGTAAGCTCAGAGTGTTTTTCCCCCAAAAGGGCTTCCATTAGAAAAAAAAGTAAGTCCCTCTCTAAGGAAACCACAAAGGCTCCTTGTAACTTTTCACCCGTAAGCCCAATGATAGAAGAAATTTCAGCTAAGGAAAAGTCTTCTTTACGAGCTTCTGTTCCTACAAGCTCTGGCTTTGAGCCAGTATAGGTAGAGATAACTTCCTCCACCGCCTCTTTAATAGCCTCAGCTATAGTGTTTGCCATTTTGAACCTCCTTTTTTAAAAGGTTTATTATGTCTTTCAACAGGTCCTCAAGGGCTTTTGCCTCAGTTTCAACCTTTAGGTGCGAAAATTTTTCATAATAGGGTTCTCTCTCATAATATAGTTTAGTTAATTCTTCCTCCCAGGAAAGATCAGTCAAAGGAGGTCTTTGAGAGGAGGTTTTTACATCCCCTTTTAATCTTTTTTTGATCTCTTCTAAACTTGCATTGATCCAGAGAATGAGGCTTTCTCTTTTTAAATCTTCTATTTCCTTTTGATGCAAGATGGCTCCCCCTCCTAAGGCGCAAACCAAGTCCTCTTTACCTTGGAGGGATCTTACAAATTCCCTTTCTAAATTTCTAAAATAAGCCCAACCCAAGGCTTTAACTATTTCTCCAATGGATTTTCCCTCCCTCTTTTCAATTTCTTCATCTGCATCTATAAAGGGAAGATTTAAGGCCTCCGCTAAAGCCTTAGCTATAGTAGTTTTCCCTGAGCCTCTAAATCCTATTAGCAGAATCTTTTTCATAAAGGGTTTCAAGAAGCTCCCAAAAATTAGGTAGAGACTTTGCTACACACTGGGGATTTTCTATCTCTAAAGGACCCGCCTTTAGAGCTAAAATGGCAAAGGCCATAGCAATTCTATGATCATCATAGGTGTTTATCAGTGCCTGCTTAAAATGCTCTTTTCCATAGATGACCAATCCATCCGCCAATTCTTCTACCCTCACTCCCAGTTTGGCTAACTCTCTTGCTACTGCTCTTATTCTATCAGTCTCCTTATATCTTAAATGTGGTGCCCCGTAGAGCACTGTTCTTCCCTCAGCTACCGCACCAAGAATAGCCATAGTAGGAAAAAGATCTGGACAATCTTTGAGATTAAAAGTGAGAGCCTTTGGTCTACCCTCAAAAAATACCTCTATCCCCAGAGGATAAATGGGTCTGACGAAAGCTCCCATCTCTTTGATAAAATCCAAAAAAACTGCATCTGCCTGTTTTGATTGGTAATCAAAATTTTGGATGGTAACTCGCC
Source organism: uncultured Caldimicrobium sp. (assembly GCA_938091475.1). Taxonomy (GTDB): domain Bacteria; phylum Desulfobacterota; class Thermodesulfobacteria; order Thermodesulfobacteriales; family Thermodesulfobacteriaceae; genus Caldimicrobium. The sequence goes on from CALLJI010000044.1 coordinate 4,828, forward strand.
CCTTTCCAAGCACCAAGGGAATTGCCACAAAATAGGAAGCACTTGAGGCATCTGCAGGGACCTCATAGGAAATAGCACTAAACTTGCCCCTTGGAACAAAGTATTGCCTTTCTCTTTGTTCAATCTTAATTCCAAATTTTTCCATCACCTCACAGGTCATCTCCACATAACTTTTGGAAAGTAGTTCACCCTCAATTTCAATCTTAAGACCACTTGGTAGATAGCAACCTAATAGGAGTAAGGCAGAGATGAATTGACTACTGATATATCCTGGAAGGGATATTTCTGCGGAAGTAAGTGTCCCTTCATATAGCTTTATGGGAAAATATCCCTCTTTCTCCAAGCATTCAAGCCTTGCTCCAAGCTTTCTGAGAGAATTGATAAGAGGTGCCATAGGTCTTTCGTGGAGTCTTTCTTTGCCGTAGAGTTCAATCCAAGAGCCTTGGCCAAGGGAGGAATAGGCTAAGAAGAATCTAGCCCCAGTCCCATTGTTTCCTAAATAGACTTTAGCCCCAGAAAGCTTGGGTTTTCCTGCAATTCCCTCAATTTCAAGGGAGGATGAATTTATTTCCCTAAATTTAACCCCAGTTGTTTCCAAGGCTGTCTTTAAGAGTAAAGGGTCTTCACTTAAAAGGGGATTTTTAATGAATGAGGTGCCCTTGGCTAAACTTGCACATATAAAGGCTCTCTGAGTAAGACTTTTAGAGGAGGGTAATGAAAAAGAGGCTTCTTTAAAGTTTGAAAGGGGGTTAACTATCTTCTTCTCCAAGGCCTAATTCCTTCTCCCTCCTTTTTACTTCTTCGTAGAGGGCTTTTTCCATAAGTGTAACAGGGGGATGCTTTTCTGTAAAGAGCTTAAATTGCTCTACACCTTGATGTAATAACATCCTTAACCCATCAAGGGTAAGACAATGTTTTTCTGCTAATTGCAGAAATTTGGTCTTTAGGGGTAAATATACTAAATCCATAGCTATTTTAAATCTTTTTAAAATTTCTTCTGAGACTGGAGATTCCATAGATTTAAGCCCAAGGCTTGTAGTTTGAATGATAATTTCTCCTTCTGCCTTCTCTAAGTCCTCCCAGGGTAAGGCAGTAACTCCAAAGGTGCGAGCTAATTTTTCTGCTTTCTCATAGGTGCGATTAAAAAGGATGATTTCCTTGGCTTTAGCCCTTTTTACAGCATAGATTACCGCCCTGCTTGCTCCTCCTGCTCCAAGAATGACCACTCTTTTGTCCTCAAAAGTGATCCCTCTTTCCTCAAAGGCTCTCAAAAGACCTATCCAATCCGTGTTATAACCTTTAAGCTGTCCCTCCCTATTTATAACCGTGTTTACTGCCCCGATTTCTAAGGCAGTTTCCTCTACTTCATCCAAGAGAGGAAGGATGGATTCTTTGTGAGGAATAGTGACAGAGACGCCACTTATATGAAGAGCCTTTATACCTTGCACTGCTTGAACTAACTCTTCCCTCTTTACTCGGAAGGCTCCATACACCGCTTGAAGTCCCAGCTCCCTAAAAGCCAAATTATGCATCACTGGAGATAGAGAATGGGACACTGGATCTCCAATAATACCAAAGACTTTATACACCCTTTAGAACCTCCCAGACCTTTTTGGCATAAAGCACATCCATTTGCCCAGGGGCAAGAGGCTTTTCTGAGGGTAAAAAGACATAAGTAAAGGGAGCTCCCAAAAGAAGACTCAAAATACGAGAAAGCCTTACCTTTTCTCCCATTGAAAAAGCAACAACCCCCAAACCCAGCTCCTTTCCATATTCAATTAATTTTAGAACCTCTAAGGCTTCACTTAAGCTTTCCGTATAGGTAGTGACTTTAAAACACTTCGCCCCCATACCTGAGGCTTTTTTTAAGGAATTTTTTAAGGTCCTAAGAGGAGGTGTTACTTTGAAATTGTGATAGGAAAAGAGAACTTTTTCTGGAAAGTAGGGGCTTTGGAGAAGCTGATTTTTTATTTTTAGAAAGCTTTTCCATTCAAAATCCACAAGATAGGCACCAAGACTACAAGCTTCCTCTAAGATTTTCCATCTTGACAAAGGAGCAACCTTTTTATAACCTCCCTCTTCAAAAGCACGAAAGGTACAGATAAATTTATAGGGCAATTTTAAAAGCTCACAAAGAGGCTCAAAACTGAGATTCTCTAAAGCATCCAGGCGCAATTCAAAGAGCTCAGTATAGGGCTTTGCTCTCTCTATCTGTTTAAATATACCATCCCAAGAAGGGTGAGCTAAAACTACACAAAACATCTCTTGAATTTGCTTAAAAGCCACAAAGTTTCCTTTAAAGAATTAGAATTTGAAGGTAGAGAGATATTGGTAGATCATCTGGTCGTAATTACTAACTAATTGGAAAACCTTTTTGGCTAGCTCAAAGCGCGTCCGCTCCGTAGTATTTCCATACTTTTTTATTTCCTCTAAAACCAAAGGATAATCTGCAGGATCTACTACTACAGTAACATACTTAAAATTTTTTGCACTGGCTCGAAGTAAAGTTGGCCCACCTATATCTATATTTTCTATAGCCTGATCTAAGTCTCCCTTTTCTTCAACTACCTTTCCAAAGGCATACAAATTAACCACTACCAAATCTATAGGTTTAATACCCATTTTTTGAATAGTTTCAAGGTGATCCTTATCCTCTCTTTTAAAGAGGATACCCGCGTGAACAAAGGGATGCAGAGTTTTCACTCTACCCCCAAGTATTTCTGGAAATCCAGTTAATTCAGAAATATCCTTAACGGGGACTCCCCCTTCTCTTAAAACCTTAGCTGTACCTCCCGTTGAAATAATCTCAATACCAAGGTCTGAGAGCTCCTTAGCAAACTCTACTATTCCGCTCTTATCAGTAACGCTAATTAAGGCTCTTTCTATTTTGTTCATAATAGCCCCCTTTAAGATATTTTATGCTATGCCAATCTCCTCATCTGTGAGATAGCAGGCTGGATCTTCCGCCCATTCATCCCCATAATAGGCTTCAGCTCTTACTCTAAAATTACCACCACATATCTCTAAAAACTTGCACTTGGCACATCTTCCTTTAACATAT
>CALLJI010000045.1 GCA_938091475.1 uncultured Caldimicrobium sp.
TAAAATCTTAATAGGTTTAAGAAAAAAGGTCCGCTTCTTGAATGAAAATTTTCTCTATTCGGCAAATCAAAGCTTTCCTTTCCAAATTTTTATCTCCTCAAAAAGAATTTCTACATATTTTGATGGTAACTTAATTAAATACATACAAATTTTCCTCTTAGCTATAAGTTTATTTTACATATTAATATTATTTTATGCTTGAGGTAATGAGATGGAACTTAGCACTTTTATTATAATATTATTTCTATTACTTATACTTTCCTTTTATTTAATAAAGGAATTTCAATCAAATAACAATAAATTAGTAACTCTATCTTTACTATTATTTTTCATTCCGATGTTATTGATTACCAAAACAATTTTAATAAAAACTTCTATCCATTATATATATTTTAAAGGTTTAGGATTACAATTCAAATTTAGTTTAGATATTCCTGCACTAATCTTTTTATGGCTAAACTATCTACTTTTCTTATTTTTGTACACCTTCCTTCCGCTTAAACAGCAAAACAATCTTCAAAATGGGTTAATACTTTTCCTGTTTGTCATAAATAATTTCTTTTTTTTAGCTGGTGATTTAATTACTTTCATAATTTTTTGGGAAGCTATGCTCATCCCATCCACCCTGCTTATCTATTATTTTTCTGGAGAGAAAAGGAGATCTAATGCTTTGGAATTTCTTATTTATAACTTTGGATTTAGTATTTTTTTAATTTTTGGAATAATCCTACTGTATGTAAATTCTCAAACCCTAGAACTTAATGCTTTAAAATATGTCCCACATTATCTTATTGCATTATTACTCTATATAGGGATTATGGTGAAAACTCCGGTCGTACCTTTACACGGATGGCTGTTAAATACCTATTATCATTTGCCAAGTCCCATTACTGCTATATTTTCAGGGATTTTAAGTAAATACGCACTTTATGCATTTTATAGATTTTTTGAAAATGTTTCGCTTTCGCTCAATTTTTTATTATTAATTACTATCGCTTCAGCTATTATTTCTGCTCTTCTTGCCTTATCTCATAAAGATCTTAAAAAAATATTCACATATATGAGTATGAGTCATTTAAACATTATGTTAGCAGGTTCAATGGCTATGTTACCCTATTTCTCAATAAGTTTAATAATTCCTTTTTCTCTTTTTCATGGTTTATTGTCTTTTATACTTTTTATTTATATTTATTATTTAGAAAGTATAACAGGTGAACTAAATATTGATAATTATGGCAACTTAACAGTTTTAACACCCAAGTTTACCTTCTTTTTTGTTACTTACTTATTGGTTTTAGCAGGATTTCCGATCTTTTCCTATTTTTTTATTGAATTTATCTTATTAAGTACTCTTTTTAAAGTTTCCATATTATTAGGATTCTTATTAAGCTTAGCTATAGGTATTAATCTGACTTATAAAGCCATCGTTTTTTATAAATTAATTTTTTTAAAAAATACCGGCAGTGCTTCACTTAAAATGAAAGACCTACCCAAAAGTTTATTGTCTTTAAGCCTTATTACTTTCATTCTAATACTCTATCTAACCTTCATCTTCTACCCTCTGTTGAACTTGTTATCCCAAGGAGGTATTTAGAATGAATTTGATTACTTGGATGTTACCTGAATTTTTCTTATCTTTTAATAGTATACTTTTATTACTAATTAATAGTTTTTTAATTTCTAATAGTAGAAATCAATACTATCTATGGATATCAAATCTTTTTATCTCCTTTTTATTATTCTTTCTATTAAACTTTATTTTGACCGACTTACCTTCAAGTTTTGTTTATGTTGATAAAGTTCATTTTTATTTTCGTATCATTATTTTTCTATTTAGTCTCATTTTGTATATATCTATGCAAAACATCCTATTAAAAGAAAGAAACTTAAATGAATTTTCTGTACTTTACTCTTGGTTGGTTGCCTTTTCTTCGTTTCTTTCTTCCACTGCGAATTTATTAGTAGCTTTTCTTTTAATAGAAACTATTTCTATCGTTCTTTATATCCTTGTTAGTTTCTATAGAAAAAATTTTTACTCCATAGAAGCTGGATTAAAATATTATTTTTTAGGAACTTTTACCTCCCTTTTTCTGTTATTAGGCATTTATTTCATTTATTATGCTTCCCTTGAATTTGAAATTTTTAAAATTTTTACCTCTCCTCATTCCAAGAGCAATTTTTTTAATTTAGGTTTTTTGTTAATTTTTATTGGGCTTGTTTTTAAATTAGGAGGAGCACCCTTTCATTTCTGGTTACCAGAAGTTTATCAAGGAGCCCCTCTTATAGTTTTTCCTATACTTATTCTCATTTCAAAATTAGCATTTGCTCTCTTTTTAACTAATCTTATACTTCCCTTTCTTTTATTTACCTCTAATATTTACTTAAATCTTGAATTTTTTAATAAATTTTTCTTCCTTATTGCCTTTTTATCTATGCTAATTGGTAATCTACTCGCTCTAAAACAAGAAGAAGTCAAAAGACTTTTAGCTTATTCTTCTATTGCACACATCGGTTATTTACTTACACTTTGGGCCATCCCATGGGAAACAGATACAGTACATATTTTTTATGGGTATTTATTTATATATTCACTAACTCTTTTAGGACTGTTATTTCTTTTAATTCCTATTCCTAACAAAAAAATAATTATGATAAATATAAATTCTCTTTTCTATTATTTAAAAGATAGAAATTTTATCTTAATCATAGCTTTTCTAATTTTTATATTCTCTTTAGCAGGATTACCTCCAACAGCTGGATTTATAACCAAACTCTTTGTACTAATTAAATTAATTAAAAAAAGTTCCTATTTTCTTGCTTTTATATTTCTATTTACTTCTATACTTTCTTTATATTACTACTTCAAATTAATCCAACCTATTCTCAAAATTCTTGCGGAAAGGGCCTATGAATTAAAATTCAAAAAAGTAACTTTTTTGGAGGTTCTTTATACTCTAATAATAATTTTAGTGAGTTTTTATTTGACCTTATCAACATTCAGGCCTGATTATATTTTTTTCTTTAAATAAGCCATATTTTTTCATTTTATTTATTAATTGTTTTCTTGAAATACCTAAATATTCCGCTGTTTTAGTTTGATTAAAATTATTTATTTTTAGTGCTTTTAAAATTAACTCCCGCTCTACTTCTTTTAGTTTTAAATCTTTTGCCAAACTTATATTGCTTTCCATATTTTCTATTGCCTCTTGTTCCCTTCTTAAATTCAAAAAACTTAATAAATCCTCAGAAAGATAACCATCAGAAGACAAAATCATTGCCCTTTCAATTACATTGATCAATTCTCTTACATTACCTGGCCAGGAATATTCTAATAATAGTTGAAGAAAACCTTTAGAAAAACCTTTAAAAACCTTTCCCACCTCTTGGGACTTTACTCGGATAAAGTGTTCAAGTAATAAAGGAATATCCTCTTTTCTCTCCCTCAAGGGTGGTATTTCAATGACTACAGTATTTAACCGAAAATAGAGATCAGCCCTAAAATTACCCCTTTTAACTTCATCTTCTAAATTTTTATTAGTTGCAGATATAATTCTAACATCAGACTTAAGAAATTTTGTCCCACCTACGCGTAAAAAGGTTTTTTCCTGAATAAATCTTAGAAATTTTTTTTGTAAGGCTAAAGGAAGCTCGCCTACTTCATCTATAAACAATGTACCACCATCGGCAAGCTCAACTAATCCCTTTTTAGATGTATAAGCTCCAGTAAAAGCTCCTTTTTCGTAGCCAAAAACTTCACTCTCAAAGATAGTTTCTTGTAAAAGGGTACAATCTAAAACAATAAAAGGTCCGTCTTTTCTTTGAGAAAGCTGATGAATAATTCGGGCTAGGAGTTCCTTGCCTGTACCTGTTTCCCCATAAATTAAAACATTACAATGCGTTTCTGCTATGGTAGGTAAAAATTCTTTAATCCTTTTTATAGGTTGACTTTGACCAATAAATAAATTCAGCACTTCCGAAATTTTGGCATCCTTTTTTTCATTATATCCGATAATTTCACTTAATAAGTTACATAAACACTCTTGATTTAATTCGTTAGTAAAATAATAAGATGCACCTGCTTTAGTGAATTTAACTGCTAAATTCATATTGTCTGGTGCATTAGTTACTAAAATAGAAGCATCAGGAATTAATTCTTTTAGTTTCTTTATTAGGATTTCTGTTTCTTCAAAAAAACTTAAATAATCTATGGTAACTAATTTATAGTCTTTAGTTGAAAATTGTTTAAAAATTTTTTCATCATTTAGTTTCTCGTATATATAAATTTCAACAGCTATATTTTGTATTAAATCCTCTATACAAAAGAAAATCTTACATTGATCTTCTCTTTTGGTAAAAATTATCAGTTTCATCTATCCACATACCTAATTTTAACAAAATCAAAGGTATGCGTTAAAAGCTCAAGATAGGAGAGATTCAAAGGAAGTCTTAAGCCATTTGCCTCAAAGAAAACTAAGCTATCTGGATATTTTAAAAGGAATTGTAGAGGAAGAGAAAAAGCCTCATTTTGAGAATTCCCAAGCATTTCTTTCAAATTAAGCAAATCCCTTTCACTCATTCTTTCACTCTCTATATAAAGGATATATCTCCCCTCTCTATAAAAGGAAAGATCCTCAAAGGGCCTAATCTCTTCTACCAAAAGGGTTCTATTCTCGTCCTCTTCATCTATCTCCCCTTTAAACCATAATATATTGGACTCCTTGACCAAGTCAAATCGATCCTTATATACTTCTAGAAAAAGCAAGGCTTTTCCCACAGAAAATTCATCTTCTATTTTCAGTAAAGCTATTTTATTTCCGCTTCTGGTATTTTTAGACTTTACTTCCGAGATTATAGCTGGAAGGAGAATTTTTTTTCCAGCCTTTACATCTTTTAAATTCTCTAAATTATAAGGAGTAAATATCTCTATTACTGTTCTATATTTTCTTAGGGGATGATCAGAAAGATAAAAGCCAAGTGCTGCCTTTTCATAGCTTAGTTTTTCTTCAAGGGACCATTCTGGCACCTCTTCCCACTTAAAACTTGAGCCCAGATTAAAGGAGAGTAAGCTATTTTGGCCAAAGAGAGTAGAACCTTTTTGTCCTTGAGTGATAGAGAGAAGGGTAGGCAAATTATGGAATAATTTTGCCCTGTTTGGCTCTAAGCTATCAAAGGCACCCGCTTTAATTAGTGTTTCTATAGTTTTTCGATTGACCTTTTGGGTATCTACCTTTTTGCAAAAATCGATAACATCTTGGTAAGGTCTTTTCTTTATAATTTCATAAACTGCTTCTTCCCCAACATTTTTAATAGCCTGAAGACCAACCCTAATGGCACCTTTTTCTACAGAGAAACCTGCTGAGCTTAAATTAACATCTGGAGGTAAAATAGGAATGCCCATTTTATCAGCAAGGGTTAAATATTTACTAACCTCCTCACTCTTATTTATTTCATAAGTTAGAAGTGAGGCTAAAAAGTAGACAGGATAATGGGCTTTAAGATAGGCTGTCTGATAAGAGAGTAGGGCATAGGCAGCAGAATGACTCTTATTAAAACCGTATTCAGAGAATTTTTCCATAAGATCAAAGACCCTTTCTGCCACTTCCTTAGGTATTTGTCTCTCCACAGAACGCTTAACAAAATCCTCTTTCAGCTGTTGCATAAGCTCCTTGTCCTTTTTTCCCATAGCTCTTCTTAGCAAATCTGCTTCACCCAGGGTATACCCGGCAAAGGCTCTTGCAATCTCCATCACTTGTTCTTGATAAACAATCACGCCATAAGTCTCCTTAAGAATAGGTTCAAGAAGTGGATGCAGATATTCAGGTTTTCTTCTTCCGTGTTTGGTCTCAATGTATTGATCTACAAGTCCTCCTTCTAAAGGCCCAGGTCTATAAAGGGCAAGAACAGCAATGAGATCCGAAAAAGTGGAGGGTTTCAATCTTCTAAGTAAGTCCTTCATACCCTCAGATTCTAACTGAAAGACCCCTTCTGTCTCCCCCTCTTGGAGTAATTTATAGGTTTTTGGGTCATCAAGAGGTATAGCATTTATATCAAGCTCAAGGTTTTCGTATGTCTTCAAACTTTTAAGAGTATTCTCTATAATGGTTAAGGTTTTTAAACCGAGAAAATCAAATTTTATAAGTCCGATGCTTTCACATGCTTTCATATCATATTGAACTACTCTTTCTCCCTCATCATCTCTCATTAGAGGAGCTATCTCATCAATAGAAACCGGACTTATAATTACGCCAGCAGCATGCTGACTGGAATGTCTGGGTAATCCCTCAAGCTTTAAAGCTAATTCAAAAAGTTCCTTTATTTTAGGATGCCTTTGCATTAATTCCTGGATTTCCAGTCTCTTTATTTCTGAAGAGAGTTTTACATCCGGGTGTGGAGTGATAAGTTTTGCAATAGGATCAATCTCTTTAGGTTTAAAGCCCAAGGCTCTTCCCACATCTCTAATCACTTGACGAGCCTTTAACTGCCCAAAAGTAGCAATCTTTGCTATATTGGTTTCTCCATGGGTTTTAGCAACATATTCAATCACTTTATCTCTCTTTTCCATACAAAAATCTACATCTATATCTGGTAGACTGGGACGCTCCCTGTTGAGAAACCTTTCAAATAATAATCCATACCTAATTGGATCTATATTAGTGATTCCTAAGGCATAACTGGTTAATGCTCCTGCAGCTGACCCTCTGCCTGGACCTACTGGTATACCTTGAGATCTTGCCCATTCACAAAAATCTGCCACAATTAAAAAGTATCCTGCAAAGCCTTTTTCAATGATAACCTCTAATTCCATCTCCAAGCGATCCCAATAAGCCTTCTCATCCGTGAAAAGTTCCCCTTTTACCTTGAATTCTGCTAATCTCTTAGCTAAGCCCTCTCTTGCTTTCTTTATGAAGTAGGTCTCTTCTTTTTCTCCTGGTGGAACCTTTGCTTTTGGAAAAAGAGGGTTACCAAGGTCAAGTTTTAACTCCACCTTATCCAATATTTCT
>CALLJI010000046.1 GCA_938091475.1 uncultured Caldimicrobium sp.
GTGGGATTAACCAAAGAAGAAATGGAGATTTTAGAAGTAAAACATGCAGGGGAGTGAAGAATTATGTGGGACATTAAAATAAATTCAAAGGATCTTTCAGGTTGTGGAATTGCAGGCATTATACATAAAAAGGGCGAATTAATACCTGGTGAGATGATCATTAAAGCCATTAGCTGTCAATATGAGCGGGGCAACGGATTAGGAGCAGGTTTTGCAGCCTATGGTATATATCCTGAATTTAAAGACTACTATGCCCTTCACTTAATGGTCAATTCAAAAAAGGCTTTAGAGGAAGTAGCTGAGCTTCTCCAAAAAAGAACTTTTTTAATCTTTAATGAACCTATTCCTACTAAAAATGTAGCCACCATTAAAAATCCACCCCGTTTTGAGAGGTTCTTTGTTAAACCAAGAGTTAGTGAAGAACTGCTTGAAGGAGAGGCCTCTGTGGAAGAGGATAATCTGATGGTTCAATTAGTTATGGAGATTAACGATAAAATTGAGGGAGCCTATGTTATTTCATCAGGGAAGAATATGGGGGTTTTTAAAGGAGTTGGTTTTCCTGATGAGATAGCTGAATTTTTTAGAGTTGATGAATACAGTGCCTATATTTGGATTGCCCACAACCGTTTTCCCACTAATACCCCCGGATGGTGGGGAGGAGCTCATCCCTTTACTTTACTGGATTGGTCTATTGTACACAATGGTGAAATTTCAAGTTATGGTACTAATAGAAGATATATAGAGCTTTTTGGATATAAATGTACATTTCTTACCGACACGGAAGTCGTCACCTATATTTTAGACCTTTTAATCAGGAGACATGGATTGCCTCTCGAGATAGCCTGTAAGGTTATGGCACCTCCCTTTTGGATGGAAATAGATGAAATGGAGGAGGAGCAAAGAGAGCTTTATGAAGCTCTGCGAATAATTTACGGTGGTGCTATGCTTAATGGACCTTTTGCGATACTTTTTGCTTATAATGGAGGATTGGTTGGACTTAATGACAGAGTAAAACTTAGACCCTTAGTGGCAGCTAAAAAAGGGGAGGTCTATTTCATTGCCTCTGAAGAGGCTGGAATAAGAGCTATATGCTCTGATCCTGATATGGTATGGGCTCCTAAGGCAGGGGAGCCTGTCATTATAGAGTTAGATGAAAATACTATACCTAATCAAAAGAGTTATTTAAAGATTAGACCAAAGGAGGTCACCGAGGATGTCCTTAGAATTGGATATTTCCCTATTTCACTATTCGCAGGCAAATAAACTCGTCAGACAGGCTATAAATAATGGAGAAAAGGAGATTATTTTAAGGGGGGTAAAAGGGCATAGGTATCTCTTGGCTGGGATTTCCGCAGAGGTTGAGGCTCAAATTTATGGGACACCTGGCCTGGATTTGGGAGCTTTTATGAGAGGTCCAATCATTCGGGTATATGGAAATAGCCAGGATGGCGTAGGAAATACTATGGATGAAGGTAAGATTATTATCCATGGGATGGCTGGAGATGTAGTGGGTTATGCTATGAGGGGAGGAAAGATTCACATCTATGGAGATGTGGGATATAGAGTGGGTATTCATATGAAGTCCTATCAAGAAAAGATTCCTTTGATTATTATTGGAGGAAAGGCTGGTGATTTTCTGGGAGAGTATATGGCTGGTGGAAATATCATTGTTTTAGGGATGTTTAGTATTTATCCTGAACGTCCTATAGCAGGTCTTTTTCTTGGGACTGGGATGCACGGAGGTAAAATCTATTTAAGGGGAAAAATAAAGGAATCCCAGCTTGGACCAGGGCTTAAAATTCACTCCCTGGAGAGTGAAGACGAAAAATATATAGAAAATTCTTTAAAGGAATATGCAGAGGATTTTGGATTAAATTTGTCAGATCTTCTAAAGGAAGATTTTATTAAAATTATGCCCTTTACGCATAGACCTTATGGGAAACTCTATGCCTATTGAACTATCCTCCCCCTTTTTCCATTTAGGGATATCTCAAATAAATCCAAAGGTGGGGGATTTTGAGGAGAATTTTTCAAAGATAATCACCTCTACAAGACATTTAGAAAGGGAAGCTCAAGTAATTGCCCTTTCACCTTACGCTTTAACGGGCTATCCTCTAATGGGCTTCCTTCAGAGAAAAGATTTCTTAGAAAAAGCCTTAACCTATTTACATAGACTCAAGGAAGAGACAAAAGATATAAAGGCTCTTTTAGTTCTTGGACTCCCAATGTATGAAGGGGGCAAGGTATTTTCATCTGTGGTTTTAATTTACAAAGGCGAAATATTAAAAATTTTTCACAGACTCCCTTACTCCAAGCAAGGGGATGAGGCAAAAGAGCTTGCCCCAGTTGTTTTTGAAATAGATGGAATTAGGGTAGGTGTGAGTTATTTTGAGGAATACAAAAATTTGCTTAGAGTGGAGAATTCTAAAGAGCATATTTTAATACTACTTAGTACCAAACCATACATTTATGGAGATTATGCAGATTTAGTTTCTTTCTTAAAGGGAGAGGCAAAGGGTAGGCAAAGCTACATTGCCTTTGTCAATTTAGTGGGTGCTCAGGATGAATTTATTTTTGAAGGTCGCTCAATGATTATCTCACCAGATGGAGAAATTCTCTCCCAAGCTCAAGCTTTTGCAGAGGATGATCTTATAGTTAAGTTGTCCACAGCTGGATTAAAGGCATTAGAGGTGAAGGAAGGGGCGGAAAAGGGCAAGGTGCCCAGTACCCAAGAAAAAGAGAGGGAGGGTGCTGAGGACATATCAGAACTTTATGAAGCCTTAAAATTAGCCTTAAGGGATTACTTTTATAAAAACAATTTTAGAGGGGTAATATTAGGGCTCTCGGGTGGTATAGATTCTGCATTAGTGGCAGTACTTGCTGTAGATGCTTTGGGGAAGGAAAAGGTCAAAGCCCTTTTTATGCCAAGTGAGTTCACTTCAAAAGAGTCTATGGAGGATGCATATAGACTTTCCCAAAACCTAGGAATTCCTCTTATCACCGTTCCAATCAACTCCATATTTGAGAGCTATAGAGGGGAGATGAAAAAATTAGGGTATGAGGATTTTTCGGTAGCTGATGAAAATTTGCAAGCCCGCATAAGAGCAAATCTTCTTTTTTATTTTTCCAACAGAGAGGGTTATTTAGTGTTATC
>CALLJI010000047.1 GCA_938091475.1 uncultured Caldimicrobium sp.
AAAGGGCTCCTTTTATTCCTCTTATCCTAAACTCATCTCCCCTTTCAAGGCGGTTGTAATCCTCTGGATTTTCAAATAGTAAGGGAAGGATGCCAAAATTAATGAGATTACTTCTGTGTATCCGAGCAAAAGATTTAGCTAATTTTACTCTAACTCCTAAATATCTTGGGGCAAGGGCTGCATGTTCTCTACTTGAACCCTGCCCATAGTTTTCTCCTCCGAGAACCCCTACAGCCATACCTTTCTCCTTTACACTCAAAGCCTCTTTTGCAAAATCACTATAAACATTTTTATACACATATTTACTTATAGCTGGAAGATTGCTTCTTAAAGGGAGAATTTCCGCTCCTGCTGGCATAATGTGATCGGTAGTGATATTATCTCCTACTTTTAAAATAAAAACCCCTTCCAAATCTTCTGGTAATGGGTCAAAGGAAGGTAATGGAGCAATATTGGGACCCCTAATGATTTCTACTTGCCTTGCGGATTCTTCTGGAAGGGGAGGAATTAATAGAGCATCATTTATCACAAACTTTTCTGGTAAGATAATCTCTGGATACTCGCCTAATTCTCTGGGATCTGTAATTACACCCTTTATAGCACTTGCTACAGCTGTCTCTGGGGACACTAAATAGACATAATCAGGATGAGTTCCCGACCTTCCAGGAAAGTTACGCGTAAAGGTTCTAAGAGATATAGCATTAGTAGGTGGTGCCTGCCCCATACCTATACATCCTAAGCACCCTGGTTGATGAAGCCTAACTCCTCCCTCTAATAGGCTTTTTAACCCTGATAAAATGGTAAGATTTTCTAAAACCTGAAGAGAACCTGGATTTATTTCAAAGGACACCATAGGATGGACCTTGTGTTTTTCAAGCACTTTTGCCACTATAAGTAAATCCTTTAAACTCGAATTAGCACAGGAACCTACAATTACTTGATAGACCCTCTTTCCAGCCTCCTCGGATACCTTTTTTACATTATCCGGAGAAGAGGGACAGGCACAAAGAGGCTCTATCTTGGATAAGTCAATCTCTATAACTTCATCATAGGTAGCATCTTCATCAGGGAAGAGAGGCACAAAGTCCTCTTCTCTTCCCTGAGCATAGAGCCAAGCTTTTGTTATCTCATCTGAGGGGAAAATACTAGTGGTTGCGCCCATTTCAGTCCCAAGGTTACAAAGAGTTGCCCTCTCTGGAACGGAGAGGGTTTTAACTCCTTCACCGAAATACTCAAAAATTTTGCCTAACCCACCCTTTACTGTTAATAGGGAAAGCAAATACAGGGCAACATCCCTTGCGGAAACCCAGGGATTTAATTTGCCCTTGAGATGAATGCCCACAATTTTGGGCATCCTCATATAAAAGGGTTTTCCCGCCATAGCCATAGCTACATCTAATCCACCTGCTCCTATAGCTAACATTCCACATCCACCTGCAGTAGGAGTGTGACTGTCTGATCCAAGCAAGGTCTTACCTGGTTTGGCAAACCTCTCTAAATGCACTTGGTGACAAATACCATTCCCTGGTTTTGAAAACCAAATTCCATAGCGCATTGCTATGGTCTGCAAAAAAAGGTGATCATCTGCATTTTTAAAATCTGTTTGAAGCAAATTATGATCTACATAGGAGACAGAAAGTTCTGTTTTAACTCGCTCAAGACCTATGGCTTCAAACTCCAAATATGCCATAGTCCCTGTAGCATCTTGAGTAAGAGTTTGATCAATTTTTATAGCTATCTCCTCTCCAGCAACCATCTTCCCACTCACCAAATGTTCAGCTAAAATTTTTTGAGTAACATTTTTACCCATCTCCCTTCCCCTTAAATTAATCATTTTCTCTCTCTCAAAAGCATTCAGGGAGTAAACTCTTTAATTGTAATAGTATACCCTCTATTTCCTCCTCTGAAAAAATTCCCCTTTTCCTCCAAATATTGGAATAATAAAGAAATTCTGAAATACTGCAAGGATAATAGAGCTCATAGTGATTATTAGAAGAGGCTTTAACCACAAATAAATTAAGGTTTGGGATGAGTTTTATAAGCTCCTCACAGCTACCCTCTGTATGAAAATGAAAAATAAGGTGTTTGACCTTTAAAAAGCTGGGAAGATTTGCCAAATTTTCTTTCGTTAAGTATTCAATAAAAAGATCCTGGGAGACGATTACCTCTCTCTTTGGCTCACAATGCTTTAATAATGGTTTAGGTAGTTTGTTTCTTAAAAGAACATATAAATTCTTGCAAAATTTTAAATCAAAATGTTCTAAAAAAATTTCTCTTAAGGTATAAACAGAAAGTGTAAGCAGATATTCCCTTTTCTGAATCTCATCAAATTTTATATGGGGGATAGTCCTCTCTATGAATTTATAAATAGGTAAATCGCTTAGGGCCTTTATTTTTAAAGAGATAAAAAGAAGTTTAAAGACCTCCTCTTCTTGCAATCCCAAGGTAGAGCGAGCAAAATCATAAAAGCTTTGAGGCTTATCTGGCAAGTGGGTCAAAAGCTTAAGTTTCATAGGGAAGATCTACTTCTTTGAATTTGCCCCTATTTTACTCAGAAATTAGCTTTTCAGCAAGAAGGAAGTCTTCAGGATAGGTAATTTTAAAATTAAGAAAAGAACCCCCTATGATCTTTACTTTATATCCGTAGTAATGCAAAAGAGAACCTTCATCAGGAAAAATTAAGCCCTCTGCAGTAGCCCTATTTATAGCCTCTCTTAAAAGACTAGCTCTAAAGGCTTGGGGAGTTTGAACTTGATACACCTTAGTCCGGTCAAGGGGTTCTCTTATATATCCCTCCTCTTCTCTAACTAAGGCATCCCTTACTAAAATTCCAGGAATAACAGCATTTTCTATTTTGACCCCTTCTATGACCTTTGTAATGAGCTCCTCTTCAACAAGGGGCCTAACTGCATCATGAATAAGAAAAATCTCCGTCTCTTCTGGAGCTTCAAGCAGTGCTTTAAAAACCGTCTCTTGTCGTGTTTCTCCTCCTTCAATAATTTTATAAAGTTTTTTAAAAGGTCTCTCCTTTAATAGCTCATAAACATATTCCTTAAAGGCATTATTTATCCCTAAGATTATAAGATCACATTGAGGGTGTTTTTCAAAAGCCAAAAGGGTCCTCAAAAAGATGGGAATCCCTCTTAAAGGTAAAAATTGTTTGGGTAGCTCTTTACCAAATCTTTCGCCCTTTCCCGCACAGGGAATAATAACTGTAATCACCCTTACCTCACAAAGGTTTGATAAAGTTCCCTATAAAGAGGGGAGATTTCTAAAAGTTCCTTATGCTTTCCTTTGGCTACTATTTCCCCTTTATCCATCACTACAATTATATCAGCTCGCTGAATGGTAGAAAGCCTATGGGCAATCACAACGAGTGTGCATTTTCCTTTCAAGTCCTGCAATGCCATCTCAATAGCCCTTTCAGTTAGAGCATCCAGTTGACTAGTTGCTTCATCCAAAATAATTATAGGAGGTTTTTTTAAAAAAACTCTGGCTAAAGCCAGTCTCTGCTTTTGACCTCCTGAGAGCGTAAAACCCTCTTCACCAAGCACAGTGTCAAACCCTTTAGGTAGAGTTGAGATAAATTCCAAGGCTTGTGCCATTCTACAAGCTTCTAAAATCTCCTCTTTAGTAGCTTCAGGCTTTGCAAGGATAAGATTTTCCCAAATAGAGAGATTGAAAAGAAAAGGCTCTTGCCAAACTAATCCAAAAAGACTTCTTAAGCTTTCTAAATTAAACTCCACTATGTTGGTATCATCAAGTAAAATCTCACCCCTTTGGGGATCATAAAAACGTGGTAATAGTGAAATAAGGGTACTTTTCCCAGCACCACTTGGACCAACCAGAGCTACCATCTGATTAACGGGAATAAAAAGCGAAATATCTTTGAGTGCAAAGGGCAATTTTTCATCATAGCGAAAGCTAACCTCTCTAAAGGTAATTCCCTTTTTAGGGGGATGGGCTATAAGATTACCTCCTCTTTCTTCTTCCAATCTGAAAACCTCTTCAAGCCGCATCCAAGCTCCCTGTGCCTCCTTAAGTCCAGTATATGCTCTGGAGAGTTTCCTAATAGGATTAAAAACAAGAAGAATGGCTGTGACCACAGAAATAAAAGCCCCAGGGGTAAGATCCCCCCTTATCACTAAAACTCCTCCATAACCAAGCAATAGTGCCCCACCCAACCCCGTCATCAAATCTACTAAACTCTTGGAAGCCTCACGATACTTAGTAATCTTTAAGCTCAATTTGTAGAAACGCTCAAGCTCCTTGGAAAAAAATCTTAAAAGAATCTCTCTTGAGGCTGCAAGTTTTATCTCTCGAATTCCCTGTAGGATTTCACTCATACGATGGGTAAGCTCTCCTGTTGAGGCTTGGGTAAGCCTTCTTGCCCTTCTGGTTTTACTACCTAAATGTTTGGTTCCCAAAATTATCACAGGCAAGGTAATAAGGGTAATCAAAGTGAGATCCCATCTTTGATAAAAAGCTACTCCCAAAAGGACTAAGACGGTAAAAGACTCTTTAATGAGAATTTGAGAGGTCTCACCTAAAATAGGTTCTATTTGAGAAGTATCATTTATGACCTTAGAGACAGTTTGCCCCGAAGTCTCACCTATTAACTTTCTATAAGGAAGGGAAAGACATTTTTGAAAAAGCTCAAGGCGAATTCTATTTATTACCCCTGTAGATAGACTTTTCATAAAATAAGCCTGAAGGAGCGAACAAATACCTATTAAACTAAAAAGAAGCACCAAATAGAGGGGCACAAATTTGAAATACTCGTAATGCTTTTCTACAAAGACATAATTAAAAATAGGTTTTATAGACCAAGCTCCAAGACCTGTAAGAAGGGAAGAGAGAAGGGCAAAAGTTAAACCTAAAAAAAAGGGTTTTAAGTAATACCGAACATACTTAAGTAAACTTTTTAAAAAAGATATAGTTTCACTTGCCAAAAGAATTAGAATCCTTTAGCCATTTGATAAAGCCTTGCTACCCTCTCCTCAATAGGTGGATGGGTGGAAAAGAGCTTAAGAAGGCTTTTTCCAGAGAGGGGATTTACGATAAACATTTGTGCCTGAGCAGGATTCACATTCATAGGATAAGACCTATT
Organism: uncultured Caldimicrobium sp.; assembly: GCA_938091475.1. Taxonomy (GTDB): domain Bacteria; phylum Desulfobacterota; class Thermodesulfobacteria; order Thermodesulfobacteriales; family Thermodesulfobacteriaceae; genus Caldimicrobium. The sequence continues at coordinate 5,111 of CALLJI010000047.1, forward strand.
CCAGGCCTCAAGTTTCTCAAGAGCTCTGGCCAAGGCATGAGGATTTTTGATAAACTTGGCACCACTTTCATCCGCCAAATATTCTCTGCTTCTACTAATAGCAAGTTGTATTAATGTGGCTGCGATGGGTACAATAATTAACGCAATAAGCGTGCCAATGAGTGCTAAGGGGTTTTTATTGTCTTCATCATTGCTTCCCCCGAAAAGCATAGCCCATTGAGCCATCTGGGCAAGATAGCTTATGGCACCTACTATCACAGCAGCAATAGTAGAAATAAGAATGTCTCTATTTTTAATATGAGCTATTTCATGGGCAATTACTCCTGCTAATTCCTCTCTACTAAGAAGTTTTCTTAGCCCAACCGTAACAGCAACTACCCCATTTTGGGGATTTCTACCTGTGGCAAAGGCATTAGGAGTCTCAGAGGGTATGATGTAAACTTGTGGTTTAGTAATACTAGCCCTCCTTGCTACTTCCTCAACTAAGCTATGCAACTCAGGATCCTCCTCCCTACTCACTGGCACTGCTCCACTCATAGCAATAACTATCTTGTGCGAATAGAAATAGGCAAAGAGATTCATAAGACCTGCTAAAATTAGAGCAATAGTTGCACCCGTTTTACCACCAAATAAAGAGCCAATCGCAATAAAGAGAACAGTTAATATGGCTAAAAAGAAAAAGGTTTTCAAGGTGTTAATCATACCCACACC
>CALLJI010000048.1 GCA_938091475.1 uncultured Caldimicrobium sp.
GGTTCCGCTTTAGGCTCTGTAAGAAAAGGAGCTGTTAAATAGCGAGTATATTTTGTAATGGGCGAAAAGAGAGATTTTTCAGTGACTGAAAGATAGGACTTTAGATCTTTTTCAGAAAAGGCTTTATTACCTACAAATTCAATTTTCTTTATGTACTTCTTTTTACCCTCTTTGATCTCAAAAACCAAATTAACCTGGGTAGGACTAACCTTTTCTGTCTTTAAATTTATCTCGGTTCCATGAAAACCTAATTGTTCATAGTATGCCTTCAAATTTTCCAAGGCTTTATTTACCTTTTCTGGAGTGGGGATATCTCCTGGTTTCATCTCAATAATCTTAGCTAAATCTTCCTTTTTAGCTTCCTTTATACCTTTAAAGGTAATTTCTTTAATAGATTCTCTCTCCTGTACTTTAAACACAACGATAATCCCCTTTTCCCCTTCTTCGGTTATTATTTCTATATTTTCAAAATATCCTAATTTATAGAGATTCTTCAAATCTTCATTCACCTTTTTATACTCCAAGAAATCCCCAGCTTTACTTTTGATTTTAGGCAAGAGCACATCTTCTCCTATTCTCTTATTGCCAGTGATAACTATTTTTTCAATGAGGGGCTTTTCTCTTAAGAGGGCTTGTAATTCGCGAAAAGTATCTTTGATCAAGTCTTCTATTCTCTCTCCCTTTCCCACTACAAAAAAGTATTGTGGCCCCTTTTTTCCAAGGTGCTGTAATTTCCAATCCACACTTATGGTGTCTTTTAAAAGAGTGAACTTTACTTCAGCTAACCCTGAATATTCCCCTCCTTTGAGTAATTGAAAGGCAGTTTTTTCATCAAGCTCTTTTAATTCAATCTTAATTCCCTCTAAAGAGAGATACTCCTTTAATCTTTTTAAATACTCAGAGAACAATTCTTCCTTCTTGAGGTCTCCATAACCCTTACTGCTATAAATTAAGAGCTTATCCTCTGCTAAGAGCAAAGGGGGAAAAATTAGGATTAAAGAAATTGTAAGGATTAAAGGGAAAATTCGCTTCCTCACGAAGTTATTTCCTCTGTATGGGAATGATTATATTCTACTATAAAACCTTCCTTTAGTAAATAGATTTTATCCATTTTTTGGGCAAGGGACATATTATGAGTGACTAGCATTAAAGTTAAATTATGCATTTGATTAAGTTCTAAGATAAGTTTTATGACTTCTTTAGCTGAATCTGTATCGAGATTGCCTGTAGGTTCATCTGCCAGTAAAAGCTGAGGTTTTAAAAAAAGGGCTCGCGCAATGGCTACTTTTTGACGTTCTCCTCCAGATAACACATAAATCTTTGAAGAAGCCTTATCAAAAAGATTTAATCTTCTCAAGAGTTCCTCACCCCTTTGATAGCAATCATTCCTCCTCCAGCCTGCCATCAACCCAGGTAAAATTACATTTTCAAACACAGTAAGCTCTGGCATAAGATGATAAAATTGAAAAATGAATCCTATTTGGCTCTTTCTGTATTGAGTAAGAACCTCTTCATTCTGGAAATCTATAGGTTTATCTCCCCAAAGTAAAACCCCTTCATCGGGTTTATCAAGTCCGCCCACAAGGTTTAAAAGTGTGGTTTTACCTGAACCTGAAGGTCCAACAATAGCTATTTTTTCGCCCTTAGCTACATACAAATCAATCCCCTTTAGAACTTCCACTTTCTTTTTTCCATTATAAAAACTCTTCTTTATACCTTTTAGAGTAATCACTTTATTTAATCCCTCCTCAAAATTTCAGCAGGTTTAAAGGAAGAGGCTTTTTTGGCTGGATAAAGGGAAGCTAACAAACTTATTATGATAGCAATCATACCTATGATTAAGAGATCTAAATATTGCAGACTAATAGGCATATACTCTACAGGATATACCTCTCCAGGTAATTTAACCACGGGATACTTTGAAAGAAGGAGAGAAATTATACTTCCTAAAAGAATCCCAAAGAAAACACCTGTACCAGAGAGGAGAAAACCAGCATAGAAAAAAATTTTTAAGATACTCTTTGAAGACGCCCCCAGTGCCCTCAATATGGCAATATCTGTCTTTTTTTCTGAGACAAGCATTATCATAGCTGAAATTATCGTAAAAAGAGAAACCATTACCATTAAAGTTAAAACTATAAAAAGACCCAACTTCTCCATTTTTAAAGCGGCAAAAAGGTTTCTATTCCATTCCTGCCAATCAAATATGAAATAATTATAACCAAGAACCTTGCTAAGTTCTCCTTTGTATTCTGAAGATTTAAAGGGATCTCTTAGCTTAACTTCTAAGGATAAGTTTGAGAAATTAAATTTTTGAGTAAACTTTTCCAAGGGTATAAATATGAGATTAAAATCATAGTCATATATGCCTGATTCAAAGAAACCAACTACTTTCAAGTTTGTAATTTTTGGAAAAAAGCCAAAGGGGGTATAATATCCTTGTATACTGAAATAGTTAAGAGTTTCTCCTATTTGTATCCCAAGCTTTTCTTTTAGGCGTGCACCTATGATGATTGGAAGCACTTCCTCATCATAGGATTGTTCAATTTTAAAATATTTAAACCCTTTTTCTTCCTTATATTGATTAAGATCCACAGCCTTTAGAATTATTCCTACAGGCTGTCCGCTTTTAATAATCAAGCCCTGTTGTGAACTAACCAGTTGAACACTTCTTAATTCAGGACCTAAGTGTTCCTTTAAAATCTTCAGTATTTTAGAGCCCTCCTGTGGAGGATAAAAGGTTATACTTAGATGAGGATTTAAACTAAGGATTTTTTCTGCCAAAACCTCTTTAAATCCTGTGATTACAGCATTAACCATAGTAAGGGAGCCTACACTTATTATCACTCCAATAAGGGCAATTAGAGAGATGATCCCAGTAAATCTTTCTCTTTTGGGTGAAAGGACATATTTAAGGGCTAACCATATTTCCCAAGAATCCTTAATCAAAGATCTTCTCTCCTTCTTAAATGGGGGAAAAGTATCACCTCTCTTATTGAGGCAGAATCAGTAAAAAGCATAATCACTCTATCTATTCCGATACCTTCTCCTGCACAGGGTGGCATACCATATTCCAGAGCCTGAAGAAAATCCTCATCCAGCTCAGGTGGAATTTCCTCATCCACTTCTCTGAGTTTAAGTTGTTCTTCAAAACGCCTGCGTTGATCTATGGGATCGTTCAATTCGGAAAAGGCATTAGCTATTTCTTTTCCTCCAATATAGAGCTCAAATCTTTCTGCAAATTCTGGATTTTGATCACTTCTGCGAGCAAGGGGAGAAACCTCAACAGGATAATCAATTATAAAGGTAGGATCTATAAGTTTTGGTTCTACTAACTCTTCAAATAGTTTGGTCCACCACTTTCCAAGTCGAGGATCCTTAATATTTAACTCTATCCCTTTCTCTTGGGCAAAAGCAAGCAAATTAGGCTTATCATAGAGAATTTCCTTAGGTACCCCTCCTAATTCTGTTAAAGCATCAAGAAATTTTATTCTTTTAAAGGGAGGTGTAAAATCAATTTTCCATCCCTGATATTCAATTTGTGGAGAGCCCAGTATATCTAAAGCTAAACCATAGAATAGCTCTTCTGTCCTACTCATCAGGTCATAATAGGTAGCATAGGCTTCGTAAAACTCAAGCATAGTAAATTCAGGGTTATGCTTGCTTGAAACCCCCTCATTTCTAAAGTTTCGGTTTAATTCAAAGACCCTCTCAAATCCTCCCACTAATAGCCTTTTCAAATAGAGCTCTGGTGCAATGCGAAGGTATAAATTCATCCCTAAAGCATTATGATAAGTTACAAAGGGCTTAGCAGTAGCCCCTCCCACGATAGGTTGCATCATCGGGGTTTCTACCTCTAAAAAACCCTCAGAGATAAAGTAATTTCTAATATATTGAATAATTCTGGTTCTCAATTTAAAAAGTTCTTTTACTTTTGAAGACATAATGAGATCTAAGTAGCGTTTCCTATACCGTAACTCCACATCCTTTAACCCATGAAATTTTTCAGGCAGTGGCCTTAAAGATTTAGTAAGAATCTTGAAATCTTTAACCAGTATTGTTACTTCTCCTGTTTTTGTTTTTATAACTCGCCCTTCAACTCCAAGAATATCCCCAAGATCTACCATTTTTTTAAAAAAATCAAATTTCTCTACAGGGACCTCACTTTTAGCTAAAAGAATCTGGATATTCCCAGTGTCGTCCTGAAGGTGGGCAAAAATTAGTTTGCCCATCTCTCTCTTAGAAATAACTCTACCTGCTATGGAAAAAAGAAAAGTTCTTTTTTCTAATTCCTCAGCTGAAACCTCGAAAAAGCGTTCCTTTATAAATTTGGCTTTATCCTTGGGTTTAAAATCATTAGGATAGGGATTAATCCCTGCCTCTCTAATTTTTTCAAGTTTTTCAAGGCGTATCCTTAAAATCTGAGACTCTTCAAGCATTAAAAGCTCCTCCTAAAAAAATTTT
>CALLJI010000049.1 GCA_938091475.1 uncultured Caldimicrobium sp.
AATTTTTGAGGATAGTCAGAAATGATTTGTTTAACGACCTCTTCTATTTCTCTTTTTAGGTTTTCCAATTTTTCTTCTTTGTGGCTCCTCATTTCACCTTCTAAAAAGGCTAAATCTGGAACAATATTTACATATTGCCCACCACTTATTTTGCCAAGATTCATAGTAGTTTCATAATCAATTCTTCCTGTTGGCAAGTTAACCACAATTTGAGCTAATAGCTTTATAGCATTTATACCTTTTTCTGGTTCAATTCCAGCATGGGCAGCCTTGCCGTAGACTTTAATAAGAGATTGATAGGATGAAGGCGCTGCAAGTATGATCTCTTCTGGGCTTTCAGCATCAAGAATAAATCCCATTGAGGCCTTAAGATGTTTAAAATCCAAATTTTTAGCACCAAGTAACCCTATTTCCTCAGCTGTGGTGAAGACAAATTCTAAGGGAGGATGAGGAAAGGAGTTTTCTTTTAAAGTTTTTGCAATTTCAATGAGAATAGCTATGCCTGCTTTATCATCTGCACCTAAAATGGTTTTTCCATTGCTTCGGATAAGATCTCCTTCTTCTATTATCTCAATGTTTTCACAGGGACCAACTGTATCAAGATGTGCACAGAAAAGAAGAGGAGGAACTTCAAGAGTGCCAGGTATTTTAATAATAAGATTCCCAACCTCTGAGCCCGTAGCTTCTGCAGAATGATCAAAATAGGGAGAATGACCAAGGGCATAAAAGAGATCTGCAATATAGTGAGCTAATTTTCCTTCTTTGAGAGAAGGGCTTTCAATACTAAGAAGAGTCTTGAATTCAAGGAGTAGCCTATCTTCATTAATCATTTTCTCTAATTAATATCTAATTTTAAAATCTGTAAATTCACCCAAATAGGGCTCTTCTATAATTTCTACTTTGGTTACTACCGAGGCAGGGGAGCCTCTGTGGCACCATTTAATCATCTCTTCAACCTGTTTTTCTTCTCCTTCAAAAAGAGCTTCTACCCTCCCATCAGGTAAATTTCTAACCCAGCCCTTTATTCCAAGACGATCTGCCTCTTCTTTGGTATAAGCTCTAAAAAAGACCCCTTGAACTCTGCCAGATATATATACCCTGACACGTTTCATCTTGGTCATATCACATATTATGTTTGAAAAATTTGAGAAGTCAAGGGGGCTGAGAATGTTCCAAAATCTGTAGTGATGCTGCCCCGCCGTGCCCTAATTGGTCAACCGCAAGGGTTGCCTCTACAATTTTTTATTTTTGGGCTCAGCATGCTGAGCCCCTACCTATTTTTTTCCAAAAATTTAAAATAATGTAGGGGCACGACATGTCGTGCCCTAAAGATTTTAGGCGTAGGGGCGGTTCACGAACCGCCCAGTATTTGTAGGAGCAGGGCTTGTCCCCGCCCAATATTTCGTAGGGGCTACGCACCGCCGTGCCCAAAGATCTCACCTATAGGGGCTATTCACGAATTGCCCTAAATTTGTAAGGGCTGGGCTTGCCCTTTATCACAAAAGGTTTTAAAACCTCAAACTCTCATAAGTTGCCTTGTATTTGCTTAGATTTTTAGTAAAATTGAGAAAAACTAAAATTTTAAAATTAAGTAAATAGGAGTCTCCCTTATGAGGTTTAAACTCCTTAGCTTAATTCTTTTTTTTCTCTTTTTACCTAAGGTGATTTGGGCTGATACCTGGGTAGTCTCCTCTTATCCTCTTGCTAAAATCTGGAGAGAACTCTTTGTAGAAGAAAAATTGTACTTTCTTGCACCTCCCAAAGGAGAATTTCACTTTTTAGAGCCCTCACCTAAGGATTGGGACTCCATCAGGAAAGCTGAATTTGTGATTTTAGTTGGTTCTGAGCCTTGGGCAAAGAAGGTCTATCAGTTTATTCCCAAGGAAAAAGTTTTTAGCTTAGCTGAGCCATCAGAAAAATTGCCAGATCCCCATCTATGGTTTGATTTTCCAAGAGTAGAAAGACTTATAAAAAACTTTCTAAACCATCCTAAGGTAAAAGAGAAGTCCTACTATGAGAAAGCTAAAGAAAGGGCTGAAGATTTTCTTAAAAAATTAAGAGAATTGCAAGGCGACTATAAGAATTTATCACAGTGCAGAGTAAAAGAATTTTATAGTATTGGGCATAGAGTTTTCTATTATCTATTTGTGAACACGGGTATTAAAGAAAATTCGCTCATAAGAGGTCACCACCATGGAGAAATCTCTACAAGAACCCTTAAAACCATTCTCACTGAGGCCAAGAAGAAAGGTATAAACAAAATTCTTCTTGCTGAAAGAGAATTTGCAAAGTATAAAGACATTTTTATCAGAGAGGGTTTTCAGGTCTATGAAGTTTGGTCAGGAGATTATGAGGTTCCAGGATTATTTCTTCAATTAATGCAAGAGAATTTAGAGGTTTTTAAAAATCTTTTGGGGTGTAATTAAAGGGGACTGGATATGAGTTTTAGACTTAAATTAAAGATACTTTTTGTGATTTTTTTAACATTATTGGCTGGCATCTTGCTATTGCCTACTTTTGTGCCAGATTTGCCAGGCTGGTTTTTAAAGTATATCCATCGGGGACAACTAAAGCTTGGATTAGATCTCAAAGGTGGTGT
>CALLJI010000050.1 GCA_938091475.1 uncultured Caldimicrobium sp.
GCGACACCCCTTATCTAATATCCTTATTTATCTGAACCTCCGTTATTCAAAGTGGAAAGGTCAAGCTGTAATTTCTGCGGGGTTTTGTAGGTACAGGTTTTTGTAGGTGTAGTCTTTGATATTCGCGAATAAGTTTTTTAAATTTTGTATAGGCTCGTCTTGCTGTGCCCAGAAAATTGACGAATGGAAAGGGCAAATTCAGATTTACCCAAAATTAAAAAATTGTATGAGCACCCCTTGCGGTTGCCCAATTTGGGCACGGCGATGCCGTGCCCCTACTATTTTTGGGCGATTCGTGAATCGCCCCTACGACTACGACCCAAATCTCTCTGGGCAGAGGCAAGCCCTGCCCCTACATTTTTAAGAAAAAGGACAATTCGTGAATTGCCTCTACTTTTTTAATATTTTTGGATTTGAAAAAAAAGTAGGGGCACAGCATGCTGTGCCCAAAGGGGTTTAAATGTTTAAATCGTAGAATCAATTCAAGATTTACCCAAAATTAAAAAATTGTATGAGCAACCCTTGCGGTTGCCCACATTGGGCACGGCTTGCCGTGCCCTTACAAATAAAACCATTTGGGCGGTTCGTGAATCACCCCCTACATCAAAACCCTTTGGGGCAGGGGCAAGCCCTGCCCCTACTTGGTTTTTTAAAAAACTCATTTTAAAATAAATTAAAAATGCTTGAGATAGCCCTAGAGGAAATTCCACAAGATTCAGGAGTATATTTTTTCAGAGGTGAGAGAGGAGAAGTTCTCTATGTGGGTAAAGCTAAAAATTTAAGAGCAAGACTTGCCAATTATTTCAATGCAGGGGTCCTAAATCCAAAAATTCAAAATTTACTCAACCAAGCCAAAGCTTATGAATATTTTCTAACAGCTACAGAGAAGGAAGCCCTTTTATTAGAAGCAACTCTCATCAAAAAGTATAGACCCAAATATAATGTGCTCTTGAAGGATGATAAAAATTATCCGATGTTACGGCTTTCCTTACAGGAGCCTTATCCTGCCCTGCAAATTGTTAGAAAGAGAAGAAAAGGTGACAAAGCCCTTTATTTTGGTCCCTTTACTTCTGCAAGGGGATTAAGGGAAATATTAAAGCTTCTTTCAAAAACATTTCCCTTAAGGAAATGTTCTCTCGCTGAAATGCGTCGAAGAAGAGCACCTTGTCTTTATTTTCAAATTAAAAAGTGTTTAGCCCCCTGTGTAAGACCAATTCCAAAAGAGGAATATGATTACTTAGTACAAGGTGTGATAGAATTCTTTCAAGGAAAAGGCAAAGAGCTTTTAGAAAAGTGGAGACTGGAAATGCATCAGTTAGCAGAAAATTTAGAATTTGAGAGAGCAGCTTTTTTAAGAGATCGCATCAAGGACCTTGAGCTTATCCTTGAAAAACAGGCTGTGGTGTTAAGTGAACCCAAGGATTTAGATCTTTGGGAGAAGAAACGGGTAGGGGAGAGAGAATTTTTCATAGTACTCTTTGTAAGATATGGCTATCTCTATGGATATCAAACTTTCTCCCTCAAGTTGCCCTTACATAATAACTCTATTTTTGGAGAAGTTCTTCTGCAATACTATTTGGAAGGTAAGATAATACCTGAAACTATATTTATTCCAGAGGTTTTGGAAGAAGATGAAGAAAACTTCGAGAAGATTTTAAGTGAATATGCGGGAACTCAAGTAAGATTAAGAAGGATAGAAGAGGAAAGTCAATATGAACATCTAAGAAGTTTAGCCCTTAGAAATTTAGAAAATTTTATTGTTACTTACAAAGAAGGAAAAGAGGCAGAATATGAAAAATTAGCGGAGGAGCTAAGAAAGTTCCTGCAATTAGAAGAGTCACCCTATCATATTGAAGCCATCGATTTATCACAATACGCAGGGCAAGCTCGTGTGGGAGCCATTGTAGCCTTTTATCAGGGCAATCCCGATAAAGGGAAATACCGCCTTTATAAAATAAAAAGTGAAGCAAAAGATGACTATACTATGCTCTACGAAGTGGTCCAAAGAAGATTAAAAAGAGGTTTAGAGGAAAGGGATCTGCCAGACCTTCTCCTAATAGATGGAGGAAAGGGTCATTTAGAAGTGGCATTAACTGCAGCTTATGATCTGGGATGTACTAAATTAGCTATAAGAAGTATAGCTAAGGATGAAATGAGAAATCCAGAAAAGGTATATATTCCCGGCAGAAAAAATCCCAAACTTCTCCCAAAATATCAAACTCTTTATCAATTTATAGGTAAGATACTTTTAGAAGCTCATCGTTTTGCCCTTAGCTACAGTCAAAAGAGATTACAGATGATAAATTTTGAAAGCCTTTTAGATAAAATTCCAGGGATTGGTCCAAAAAGAAAAAAAATTCTTTTGACTCATATTAGAGATCTAAAGGATTTAGTTTCTTTATCCACTGAGGAAATCGCAAAATTACCTGGCTTTAATTTGAAAATTGCTAAGTCTATAAAGGAATTTTTAGCCAGAGAAAATTTAGAGAATTCCCTTTCTTAAAGTGCTTTTTTTCTTAGAGAGGGCATCCTGGTTTTTGGTCCATTTTGCCACAAACTGTTTATAACAGGCTTCTCCGCAGAAGTACCAAGGTTTATTTACACAACAGGTTTTAACTGCCAAGGGTTCTTCGGTGATGGTCTTGCCGCACCAGGAACATCTATGAAGTTTTTTTCCCTTTTCTTTTACCTTTAGAGGCATCTCTTAAATCCTCCTCAATCATTTCAGCTAATCTTTTACCACTCATCAGCATTCCTCCAAAGATTGGGCCCATTCTCGGCAACCCATAAACTGCACAAACTGCAATTCCAGTCACATAGAGTCCCTCAGCTACTTTTCCAGTGTGTTCCACCACTAATTTTTCGGAAACTTCGCTCCAATTAGAGCGTTCCCCTGAGAGTTCTATACCAAGTTCTGGATTTTTTCTGCTTGCTATAGCTATGAGTTCGGCATCGTGCCCTGTGGCATCTACCAAAGCTTTACAATGGGTATATAAGGGGTCTACATGTAATCCAGAGAGTTGAATAGCTGTCCAATGCCAAAGGACTCCTACAACTCTTGGGGGATTATCTCTCACAATAACATCATCTACATTTACACCGAGGAAAATCTTGGCACCCGCCTCAAGAGCACCTACCGCTAATTTTGCTATAAGCTCAGCTGGATCAATAGTAAAAAAGCCATTTTCTACTTGATTATATCTAATTTTAAAATCTTCCACTATAGGAAGAGCCTCTTTTTGAACTACAATTTTAGGAATCATATTTCCGCCACCGCCAATTCCCCCACCAAAGGAGAGCCTTCTTTCATAAATAAGAACTTTAAAACCCTTCTCAGCTAAATATTTAGCTGCTGTAAGACCAGAAGGACCAGCTCCAGCTATTAAAACATCTACATCAGAATATTCAATAAGATCCTTCATCCCATCTCTAAGTATAGCTTGATTGATAAGTATCTCCATAACTCAAATGACCTCCCTCTATCACCTAAAATACTTACATAAACTTGCCCAGCATCTATTCAGAAACACATTTATAAATTAGTACCTTTGCAAAATCTTTTTAGATTAAGTGAAAAATTTAACTATTATCAAATATTCTATTATGAATTTTTCTTATGTGATAACCACTCACGATTTGACCTAAAACTGTAAAGAGCGCTTTAGGTTTTTTAAAAAGTGTTTTAAAAAAGAGTTTCCAAAAATCCCCTCTTCTCTTTTCTAAAAAACCAAATTTCCAAATAATGTTTGGAATACCTAAAAGGTAAGTTTTATGAATTCTAACAAATTGTCTATCTATTTTAAATCTGCCTTTGGGATTAAAATAATCTAAAAAAGAGGATATACGTCTATAGTAAGACAAGGTATTGTATAGTTCTTTTATAATTTTTTTATAGCCATCGATCAGATGATGGTAATCCATTTTAGGGACTATATTAGTCTCAAAATCAGTGTTATTTCCTTTAAAGGTAGGTCTTATTCTTCCCTCTGAAAGTAATCTTTGATATAATTTTGTGCCAGGTGGTGCATTCAGCAATCCTACCATGGCTACAATTATTCTACTTTCTTTAACAAAATGAATTAATCTTTGGAAGATATCAGGAGGGTCATTATCAAAGCCCACAATAAAACCTCCCATTACCTCTAAACCTTCTCTTTGGATTTTGTGAATATTTTCTATTAAATCTCTATTTCTATTTTGGACTTTGTTGGCTTCCTTGAGACTATCTTCATTAGGTGTTTCAATACCAATGAAGACAGATACAAAGCCAGCCTTTACCATCATTTGCATTAACTCTTTATCGTCTGCAAGATTTATAGAAACCTGGGTGTAAAAATAAAAGGGATAATTATGACTTTCTTGCCATTTTATAATAGCAGGTAGAAGGTCTTCTTTTATCTTTCTTTTGCCGCCTATAAAATTATCGTCCACAAAAAAAACAGAGCCCCTCCAACCTAAGTTATACAGATTTTCAAGCTCGGTTAAAATTTGTTGAGTAGTTTTTGTTCTAACTTGATGACCAAAGAGATTAGTTACATCACAAAACTCACAATTAAAGGGGCACCCACGAGAATATTGAATACACATAGAAGTATAATGAGAAAAATTGATTAAGTGATAGGAGGGTGCGGGGCTTTTTGTAAGATCTGCTAATTCTGAAGAAGTATAAATTTTTTGGGCTTTTCCTGCTTTAAAATCTTCTAAAAACTTAGGTAAGGTGATTTCAGCCTCATTTAAAACTACATAATCTACTTTATCTATAAAGTCTTTCCAAAAGGTGGTAAATAGCGGGCCTCCAGCAATAATCTTTTTACCGTATTTTTTTGACAAAGCAATAACTTCCTCGGCAGATTCTCTTTGTACAGACATTCCACTAAGAAGGATGTAATCAACTTTTTTTATGTCTTCTTCTTTTAGCTTTTCTATATTAAGATCTACAAGTTTTAGGGACCACTCTTTGGGAAGTAAACTCGCCACAGTAAGTAGACCTAAAGGAGGATGAGTAGCCCTTTTAAAAATGATTTTTAGGGCATGTTTGAAACTCCAAAAGGTATCGGGATAGGCAGGATATACTAAAAGGACCTTCATTTAACTATCCATTAGAGATAACCCCATTTTTTTAATTTATCTCTTATAGTTTTTCTGTCAACTCCTAATTTTTTGGCAGCAAGGGATCTATTCCATTTTAATTGCTCTAAGACTTTTAAAATATATCTTTTTTCTACTTCCTCTAAAGGTAAAAAATCTTTATCCAAAGATAAATCTTCAAGCAGGTTAAGAGGGTGTGGGCTTTCTTCTTCTACCTTTTCAAATCCAGCAAAATATAAATCCTTTTCGGTAATTATATGGTTTTTGCTAAAGATAACCAAGCGTTCAATCAGGTGTTTTAACTCTCTTACATTTCCAGGCCAGGAATAATTTAAAAAGAGATTTAGAACTTCTGGGCTGAAATTCTTTTTGGACTTGTTATATTTTTCACAAAAATATTCTAAAAAGAAATTTGCAAGAAGTGGGATATCTTCTTTTCTCTCTCTCAATGGTGGTAAGTGAAGATGCACAACATTTAAACGATAGTATAGATCTTCCCTAAAATTTCCTTTTTTAACTTCTTCTTTAAGATTCTTATTAGTAGCGGCGATAATTCTTACTTTTGCTTTTACTACTTTCAGGCTTCCAACTGGAGAAAACTCTTTTTCTTCCACTACCTTAAGCAGTTTAGCTTGAATATCCAGGGGAATATTGCCTATTTCATCTAGAAAGAGAGTACCTCCTTGAGCTAAGTCAATTTTGCCAATTTTTGAAGTATGGGCTCCCGTGAAGGCACCTTTTACATGGCCAAAAAGTTCACTTTCAAAAAGGGTAGGGACGATGCAGCTACAGTCAACACATACAAAGGGTCCATTATAAATTTTATCAAATTCATGAATCTTTTTTGCAAGTAGACCCTTTCCAGTGCCTGACTCACCTGTAATTAATACGGTTGAATCTGTTTGAGAAATAATTTTTGCCTTTTCTAAAATAACCTTGATGGATTTACTTTTTCCAATAAAAGGGATTTTTTCCTCTTTTTCTGCTCGGCTTAATTTAAGATAAGTATTTTCTAAAAGAAGGTTCTTTTTTTCTAAAGCCTTCTCTAAAGCTAATTTAGCCTCATAAATGGAAAAGGGTTTTTCTAAAAAATCAAAAGCACCCGCCTTTATAGCTGAAACAGCTGTTTCAATATTCCCATAGGCAGAAATCACTATCACTTGTGTAGATAGACTATTCTCTAAAATTTCTTGAAGGAGCTCTAACCCATTGACATCAGGGAGTCGTAGATCTAAAAAAATTACATCATATTCGTATTTTGAGATTAGCTCACGTGTTATCTCTCCATTGGGTGCTAAATCCACTTCATAGGTTTCTTTAGTAAAATAATGAAAGAGACTATCTCTTATGGAGCTTTCATCATCTACAATCAAAATTTTGCCTTTAAAAGCCATCCTCTCTTAAGGCCTCCCTTGTAGGCAAAGGTAAGATTATCTCAAAGGTTGCTCCACCACTTGGATTAGTCTCTACTCGAATTTCTCCACTATGCCTTCTAATAATGCTGTGGCAAATAGAAAGCCCAAGACCTGTCCCTTTTCCCGTTTTCTTAGTAGTAAAAAAAGGATCAAAGATATAAGGTAAAATATCTTCTGGAATCCCAGGACCAGTATCACTTATTCTTATAATTATTTTATCATCTTTAGCTTTGGTTTCAACCTTTATTTCTCCCTCCCCCTTCATAGACTCAGCAGCATTGGTAAAGAGATTCAAAAAAACTTGCTCCATTTGAGTTTGATTGGCATAATATTTAGGTAAGGCTGGATCTAAATCAAAGGTAAATTTTATTTTTTTAAAAATTTGATAATCCTTTATAATATCATAAATATTTAAAATTGGTTCATTCAAGTTAATCCACTCCTTTTTTGCTCGTTCTGGTTTACCAAAATCAAGCAAGGCCTTAGAAATAATTTTACATCGTGTTGTAAGTTTGATGATCCTATCTACTAAATCAGCCCATTTGGAAGACTTTGGGAGTTCTTCTTTAAGCATATTGGCATAGAGAAGGATTCCACCTAAGGGATTATTGAGCTCATGGGAAATTTCTCCAGCCAATTTCCCCAAGCTGGCTAATCTCTCCGTATGATACCATTGAGGAAATCTAAGCCAAGCCTTTTCTTCAATGAAAAGATGTAATTTTCTTTTCTTGCTTATTGAAAAATTTATCACACAATAGGGTGAATTTTTTATATAAATAACAATAAGACCATTCCCTTTAAAATAATCGCCCAGAAGTTCCTCTAAGGTGGTCTTGTCTAAATTTCCTTTATACTGGACGAAATTATTGGAAAAGGCTCTATTATAGAAAAGTATTTTGTGCCCTCTCTTTGCAGAATATTCTGATAATACCACAGGATAGGGAAAATCTTCACCCCACTGAAGTTTTTTTACTCTTTTCACTTTCTCAGAAGTTTTCATTCTTTACCACAATGTTTCTGACTTCCTCTATTTCTTTTTCCATTGAAGCACTGGACATAAAAACTATTAAAGTTTTCTTTTCTATTTTAGGGAAATTTTCTCTTAGTCTTTCTAAATTTTCAATTATCATAGACTTTTTACCCGCTTGCCTTAAAGTCCCTTTAAGCTCTTCTAAATCTATTCTTTCCTCTTCAGGGATAGCAGAAAGCCCAGGGGGTGGTTTGATAAAGATATCGTCAGCAAGCAAAAGAGATTTTTCATAATCCTCCTGAAAGAATCTTCTTTTACTAGAATTAGTTCTTGGTTCAAAAAAAAGGATGGTTTTTTGAGGTTTATAAGCTGCTTTGAGTTCCTGAAGAGTAAGCTTAACAGCAGTAGGATGGTGGGCAAAATCATCCACTATTAAGGTGTTAGAAGTTAAAGAGATAATTTCCTGCCTTCTCTTTATACCTTTAAAGTTCAAAAATTGAGGGAGGACTTTTTCAATACTGAAGCCCAAAAATTCAAGCAGAGAAATTAAACTCAAGGTATTTAAGAGATTATAAAATCCGGGAAGCGGCAAGAGTAAGGTAAATTTCTCTTCTGAGGGGGTTTGAAAGTGACCAAGACTTAAAAATCCTTTAGGATTGAAGGAAAGTTCATAATCTAAAAGTCTATAATCGGCTCCAGGGCTTTGTCCGTAACTAATAATTTTACAAGAAGGAGAAACTTCTTGAATTAAATTTTTAAGGTTTGGGTCATCATAGCAGTAAATAATTACACCTTCCTTTGGTACTAAGAGTACGAGTTTTCTAAAGGCCTCTTTTAAATCTTCCCAACTTTTATAAACATCAATATGGTCATATTCTAAGCTTGTAAGAATTAGTGCATAGGGATGATAGTGAAAAAATTTAGGAATTGGCTCAAAAAAGGCAGAGGGATATTCATCTCCTTCTAATACAAACCATCTCCCCTTACCTAATTGAAAATTTCTCTGATTCTGCTTTAAAATTCCTCCTACCAAGAAAGAGGGATCTTCTCCTAAGGTATAGAGGAGAAAGCTTAAGAGTGCACTAGTAGTTGTCTTTCCATGGGTTCCTGCAACCACTATGGGTTTTTTATTTGGAAGTAAATATTGCCTTATAAATTGTGGAAAAGAAAATAGGGGAAGATTTAAAGAGAGGGCTTCCAAAACTTCTGGGTGGTCCCTTTTAATAGCATTACCAACTACTATGAGATCTGGATTAATAAGGGTAATATTTTCTTTTGTGGCTTTAAAAATGGGTATATCTAAATCTTTTAGAAGGAGGGAGGAAGGGGGATAAAGGGGTTTTTCTTCAGAGCCGGTTACTTCAAAACCAAGAGCTTTGGCTAAGCCAGCTACACCAGACATTCCAATTCCGCCAATACCAAGAAAATGAACTTTCATTTTTTTCTCTCCAAATGTTCCCATAGAAATTTTACCACCTGATTATGTAAAAAACTACCTTTTTCTGAAAGGAAAAGAGATTCTTCATCAAAGTCTATAAGCTTCTCTTTCTTAAGATAAAAAAGGGCCTCCCTTTTAATTTCATATCCAAGGGCGCTAAGTTCCAAAAGATTTACCCCTTCACTCATTCTCAATCCCATAAAAATTTTCTCTTTCACTATTTCCTTATTATCTAAGTTTTCAAGAATTAAATAGGCTGGTTTATTTTTTTTCAAAAGAGCTTGATAGTACACCTCTAAATCTTCTATATTTTGAAAGCGAAGGTTTCCTAATCTTGAGACTGCTCCAGGACCTAAACCTAAATAGGGCTCAACTTTCCAATAACCCAAATTATGCTTGCACTCAAATCCTTTCTTTGAAAAATTTGAAATTTCATAATGTCTATAACCAGAGCTTTGCAGGGTGTCTCTAATGATTTTAGATAATTGTATAAGCCTATCATCCCGCAAGAAATTTGCCTTTAAAGTATATTTCTCATAAAAGGGGGTTTTAGGATAAAGCGTTAATTCATAAAAGGAGAGATGGGGAGGGTTTATTTCTAAAGCTCTTTCTAAGTCCTTTTTTAAACTTTTTACTCCCTGTCCAAACCAGCCGTAAATATAATCAAGGGAAAAATTTTCAAAGTTAGCCTTTACTATATTTTCTATAGCTTTAAAGCTATCTTCTACGTTATGACCTCTCTTCAAAAATTTTAGCCCCTTGGGTTGAAAGGTTTGGATACCAAGGCTTATTCTATTAAATCCGATGGCTCTATACCCTTTTGCTTTATCTAAGGTTAAACTTTCTGGATTTGCCTCTAAAGTGAGCTCTTCAAAGAAACAATCAAAGTGCTTACTAATTTTTTGGATTAATTTTTCATAGAAAAGGGGGCTCATCAGGGAAGGGGTACCGCCTCCTACATAGAGGGTTTTAAAGGAAATTTTCAAAGGAGAATAATTCTTTTCAAAAAAATCTGCCCAAATTTCTATTTCTCTATAAAGAGCCTGAAGATAGAGATCTTCCTTAGGTTCTATGGGTAAGGAGTAAAAATCACAATAGGGACATTTGCTTTTACAAAAGGGTATATGGATGTATAGCCCCAACTGCATATCTTTTAAAATAAGCATTTTTTAGTAAAATAGCAATTATGCTTCTCTTCTTCCGCTTTATCCTTCGAGAATTTTTTCTTTATTTACTTCTTTTCTTTTTATGTCTCCTCTTTTTGTTAACCATAATTAGAGGAACCTTTGGGCTAAGAGAAGTGATTGAGCTAGAAATAGGTCTTTTAGGGATATTAAAATTATATTTTTTACAGGCACTTCAGCTTATCTCCTTTATTTTACCTCTTTCGGCTTTACTTGCTTTGTTATTTTCTTTTCAAAGGATGCGAGAGGAGCGTGAACTCTTAGCCTTCTTTTCTCTTGGGTATGGCTTCAAAGATTTCCTAAAACCTTTTTTCTTTTTTGTATTACTTATCACCCTCTTTACCTTTTTCAGTCACTTTTATTTATTGCCCACAGCCAAAAGGATTCAAAAGAACTATCTGATGGCTTCTTATGAAAAAGCTCTAACTTCGGCTATTCCAATAAAAACTCCTACCCCTTTTTCTCCTGAGCTTTATTTATATGTAAGTGACTCCAAACTTGAAAACTCCGTAAATTACATCCGAAAAGTTTTAATTATGGAAAATAAGGCTTCTGATATAAAGGGTATTTATCTTGCAGAGGAAGGTTATATTGACAAAAAAAAGGGCTCTTTAAACCTTAAAGGAGGATGGATTTTTTATTTAGAAAAACATAAAAATATAGAAGTTTTACAATTTGATAGCTATTTAGTGCATTTTACTCCTGAAAGATTAAAGAAAGAGGAATTTTATATCAAAAGAGGAGAGATGAGTTTTTTTGAACTCAAAAATCAACTCAAGACCCTTTCACCCAATACTTCAAAATATTATCGTTTTGCCTCGGAATATTATCAAAGAATCTTCTATGCCTTTACAGTAATTCCTCTTTTGTTTTTGGGTTTTCTCCTAAGTTTCTCTTTGAAAAGTCACAGCAAAGTCCTTCTATTTTTATTGGGAGTAGCTTTCTATTTTCTCGTCTATTTAAGTTATAACTTTTTATTATCCCTGAGTGAGGCTGGGAAAGTATCTCCTGCTCTCTTACATTTGATCTTTTTTTCTTTTTACACCCTTTTGATTATAAGCTGTTACAAGGTTTTATCTAAAAGATTGGGAATAAATTATTGATGGGTCTTTTTCACAAATTTCTTATTAAAGAATTTAGCAAAAATTTTCTTATACTGCTCTCTATATTTTTAGCCTTTTTTTTGATAGGCGATTTTTTTGATAAATTACCTACTTTTTTAATAGCTAAAAAACCTTTTTTTTATTTTATAGAGTACTTATTTTGGAAAATTCAAGTCAATATCTATCAGATTTTTCCCTATCTTGTGGCTTTAACACCCCTCTTAACTCTTTTTTTTCTCTCACGATCTTTAGAACTCTTGGCTTTCATAAGTTTGGGTTTTTTAAGAGAAGAGATTTTTAGGGCGCTTTTGAAGCTTCTTTTATCTTTTTCTTTGGTAGGGGGCATACTCTTAAATTTAATAGTCCCTAATGCTTATTATCAAGCCCAATACCTATGGGAAATTAGAATAGAAGGGAGATCAGCGCAACATCTTATCTTCAGAGGTATGCTTTTTTTTGAAGGTGATAAATTTATTTTAATGGCAACTCCCCTTGAACCTAAAGCAGAATATTTAGCTGATTTAGTTCTTCTCTTTCTCGATGGAACAACCCCTCAAAAGATTATATGGGCAAAAAAAGCCTTTTACTTGGGAGATAGGGTTTGGAAACTTGAGGAGGCCATTTTTCAGGAAAGAGAACTTGAGTTCAAGCCTTTTTTTTATAAAAATTGGGAGGGTACACTTCCCCTTAAACCAAAAACTTTTATTATCGTAGAAAAACCAGTAAAATTTGCCTCCCTTAAGGAGCTTTATCAAAGATATCTCTTCTTAAAAAAGATCCAAAAACCCCCTACTGAGGTCTTGGCCGAGGTTTTCCATCGTTTTCTTTACCTTTTTATGGGAATTGCCTTAAGTTTATTTCCCCTTCTATTGTATTTAAAAAAATATAGCCCTTCAAAATATACCGCTTCCTTTCTCCAATCTCTGATGTTATTCTTTATAGTTAGTTCTCTTTTCGTCATCCTCCAGACCCTTATCCCAAAATTTGTCTTTCTGCCACTTTTAATAAATCTGTTAGTTTTAGGAAGCCTCATTTATTTTCTTGTCATAAGAAAGTGATTTTACATACGCAAGCAAAAGGTTGAGGCAACCTAAAAAGCTCTTGGTTTGTAGGGGCAGCCCTTGCGGCTGCCCAAGGATTTGTATGGGCAATTCAGGAATTGCCCCAATTGTAGGGGCAAATCACGATTTGCCCAAAGGATTTAAAGATCCGTAGGGGCACAGCATGCTGTGCCCAGAAATTCCAAAAATGTAGGGGTAACCCTTGCGGTTGCCCAAAATCGGTTTAAAAATCCTTTAGGCTGGGGCAAGCCCAGCCCCTACAGTTTGAAATCATTTATGGGCGATTCGTGAATCGCCCCTACCAAATAAAACCTTTTGGGCTCAGCACGCTGTGCCCCTACTCCCTATATCTCTCTTTTTCTTGAAATTTTCATTTTCCTCTATATATTGCTATGATAATAAACCCATTATATTACACCCAAAGAGGGCTCTTTATGAGAATACCCAGGCTTTTTAACCTCCAAATAGATCCCTTAAAGGAAGAATACCTAAAGATGGCTTGGGAGAGGCTTAATAATTTAACCAAGCCTAAAGGTAGTTTAGGAAGGCTTGAGGAGCTTGCTGCCCAATTAGTAGCTATCTATGAAAATACAATGCCTGAAATCGTAAAAAAGCTATCCTTTGTCTTTGCAGGGGATCATGGAGTAGCAGAGGAGGGTGTTTCAGCCTTCCCAAAGGAAGTGACAGCTCAGATGGTCTTTAATTTCCTTCAAGGAGGTGCA
>CALLJI010000051.1 GCA_938091475.1 uncultured Caldimicrobium sp.
ATTTAATTTTATGATGGTTTGGTATTCCTGCCCTGGCCAAAGGTTTTAATCATTAAGACAAGGCAAGAATTGTCCATTTTTAAAACTGCAAGAGCAGGGCTTGCCCCTGCCCGAAAAGGGTTTAATCGTAGGGGCACGGCATGGCGTGCCCTCAAATGGGCAGCCACAAGGGCTGCCCCTACGATTTTTGGAATTTCTGGGTAATTCTTGAATTGCCCTGCCATTTTTTTTTCGCAGGCTAAAGCCTGCGGCTACCTTTTTTGGTAGGGGCGATTCACGAATCGCCCAAAAACAAATCGTAGGGGCACGGCACCGCCGTGCCCTAATCGGGCAGCCGCAAGGGCTTCCCCTACAATTCTCATTTTTGGCTTTTTTAGTAAAAAATAATATGGCATAAGCTTGTCAGGCGCAATTTTGGTCTGGAACATTCGGAGGAGTAGATATCTCTAAAATTCAAAGCAGGCTCTCAGGGTCAATGTCTAATTCTACTTTTATTCCAGTAAATTTATAATCTCTGAAGGGAGTTAATAGTTTGTGAAGTTCCGCTGAAGTGTCTGCTTTTAATAAAATTTGCCATCTGTGAAGTCCCCTAAGTTTCCTTAGCGGACAAGGAGAGGGGCCTAAAATTTCTACTTTTAAATTTAAGTTTTCCTTTATTTTTTCCAACTCTTCTTTGTAATTTGAAGCTACAGAGAGAATTTTTTCTTCCTTTGGGCCTTCAAAGGTGTAGACTGCAAGTTTTTTAAAGGGTGGGAAACCATAGGTTTTGCGCTTTAACACTTCCTCTTGAAAAAAGGCTTCAAAATCCTGAGTAAGGGCACATTTTATGACATAGTTCTCAGGTGAGGAAGTTTGTATTATTACTTTCCCTCTTTCCTCTTTTCTCCCAGCCCTTCCTGCAGCTTGCAACAATAATTGAAAGGTCCTTTCACTTGCTTTATAGTGAGGCAAAAAAAGCCCCTCTTCTGCTCTCAAGACCACTACTAAGTTTACCTGGGGAAAATTATGACCGTGCACTCCCATTTGAGTTCCTACAATTATTTTAGGGTAGGGTCTATAGAGGGCTTCTAAAAGCTCTCTTAGCCTCTTTTCAGAACTGGTTGTATCTCTATCAAAACGAATTATTTCTATCCCAGGGAAGAGTTTTTTCACCTCCTCTTCAATCCGCTCTGTACCCCATTTCAAAAATTTCCATTTTCCACCCTTGCAATCTGGACAGAGAATATTGGCCTTGACTCTAAAACCACAATAATGGCAAAGAATAGCCGATTCGTCTTTATGATAGGTTAATGGGATCCCGCAATTGGGGCAATTCAATACATTATGACAATCCATACATTGTACTAAGGGAGCATAGCCCCTCCTATTTAGATAGATAAAAACAGCTTTGCCGGCAAGTAAAGTCTCTTCAATCTCTTTTTGCACCGTTTCTGTGATCAGAGTAAAGCCTTTATGCGGGATTAGTTTTGTTTCTGGCATTTTCACAAAGGGACGCTCGGTAAGAGTCAGAAGCTCATATTTCCCTTTTTTTGCTAAGAAATAGCTTTTTATGCTTGGTGTTCCAGATCCGAGCACCACAATAGCCCCCTCTTCTTTCCCCCTCACTAAAGCTAAATCTCTGGCATTATACTTACAGGGCAAATTTTCCTCTTTATAGGAGGGATCATGCTCTTCATCCACGATAATTAGCCCTAAGTTTTCAAGGGGTGCAAAAATAGCAGATCTTGTGCCCACGACAATCTTTGCTCTTCCCTCTAAAATCTTTGTCCACTCAGAAAATCTCTGTTGAGGGCTTAGGGTGCTATGTAAAAGGGCAATCTCTTCCTTAAAAAATTGGTATAGCAATCGCTCTGTATAATGAGTTAAGGCAATCTCTGGTAAAAGAAAGAGCACTCTTTTTCCAAGAGCTAAAGCTTCTTTTATGGCCTCTAAGTAAAGAAGTGATTTTCCAGAGCCAGTAACCCCATAGAGGAGAAAGGGTTTAAATTTTCCCTCTCTTAAAGCACTTTTTAATTTTAGAAAAACCTCTTCCTGTTTAGGGGTTAAGGTGTAATTTTCGGGAATTTCATAGGGCAGAGAAATCTTTTTCACCTTGGGAAGTTCTATTCTCTCCAAGTATCCCTCTTGGAGGAGTTTTTTAATTTCCTTGGGTTTTAAGGTTTCCTTTAATTTTTCCTCGGGTAATTCTATGGCATCTTCAAAGTAAATTCCAACTTTGGTTTCATAAGGGGCGGGCAGAGTTTTTTTTAGTCTATAAAAGATTTCCTTAGGTAGATTAATTTTAGGAAATTCATTGATAATTTTTATCCAGCCCTTTCTTTCCCATTCCTTTATATTCTTCAATTGAATACCCCTTGATTTTAATAAAGTTTTAAGAGTAACCTTTTTCTTGGCAATTTCTTCAAGGGAAGGGGGAAGAAGACCCTCTTTTAGAGCACTTTTTCCCTCAGCGGTTAAAGTAATTTTTCTGGTAGGCACTTTAAAGGTGCCTGCGGGTAAGGCTATTTTAAAGACAAGCCCTAAGGGGCATAAATAGTAATTAGAGACCCATTTAAGGAAAGAAAAAAGGTTTTGAGGATAGATGGGAAATTCGTCTAAGATATCTTCAATTTCTTTATACTCAATCTGAGGAGAAAGATCTTCTGTAGATACACTCTTTACGGTATGTACAATGCCCACACTCTTTTGTTTGCCCAGAGGAACAATCACTCTCACACCTGGAGAAATATAAACTGGGCTTAAGTAATGATAGGCTTTAGAGAGAGGTAAAGGAAATATAACCTCAATTAAATACATTCAAAGCATAACGGAAACAAAGGCTTGGTTTAAAGATTAATATTAAGCTAATTTTTTACAAAAGTCAAATAGGAGGGAGAATGTTGTTGTTCCTAATGTCAAGTCACACTTTATTACTATTTTGATTTGTCACCTTCTTTTTTTCCATCCCTTCCTTAAGGAGAATTCACCAAATATGCTCACAATATTATGCATTGCCTTCAGCTTATGTAGGGGCACGGCATGCCGTGCCCCTACGATTTTTTTGGCGATTCGTGAATTGCCCCTACGCCAAAAAACCTCTTGGGCACGGCGGTGCGGAGCCCCTACAAGTTTGAATTTTTGAGGATTGATAGAAAAAAGATCTGTAGGGGCACAGCATGCTGTGCCCGATAGATTAAAAAAAGGTAGCCGCAGGCTTTAGCCTGCGAGAGAAATTTGTAGGGGCTCAGCATGCTGAGCCCAAAGGGTTTAAATGTTTAAATCGTAGGGGCAATTCAAGAATTGCCCAGAAATTAAAAATTGTAGGGGCAGCCCTTGCGGCTGCCCTATTTTGGGCACGGCGGTGCCGTGCCCCTACGAAATCAGGGCGATTCATGAATCGCCACTACCGAAAACCCTTTGGGCTGGGGCAAGCCCAGCCCCTACAAATTTATGGGCGATTCTTGCATCGCCCCTACAGAT
>CALLJI010000052.1 GCA_938091475.1 uncultured Caldimicrobium sp.
AATTGCCTTATTCCATGTAGCTTATCTGACCTATGCAGAGAGAAAAATCATAGCTAGAATACAGCAAAGACTGGGGCCAAATAGAGTAGGTCCAAGGGGGCTTCTTCAACCTATAGCGGATGTGTTAAAACTGATTCAAAAGGAAGATATAATTCATCCAGGCGTTGACAAACCTATTTTCAAAATTGCCCCATTAATTTCTTTAGTGTGTGCTGCAAGTGGACTTGCTTTGATTCCCCTGTGGGAAACCTTTGTTTTGAGCAACTTAAATGTGGGTTTGCTCTTCCTTTTAGCTTTAAGTTCTCTTAGTGCCTATGGAGTAATTCTCTCTGGTTGGTCCTCTAATTCAAGATATGCCTTTTTAGGGGCTTTGAGGTCAAGTGCTCAGGTGATTAGTTATGAAATAGCTATGTCTTTATCTTTATTATCTGTTGTTCTTATGGCTGGTTCCTTTAATCTGCAAGATATAGTCAAAGCACAGGTATCAAGTCCTTATAAAGTTTATCTTATACCACAGATAATAGCTTTTTTTGTTTTTATGGTATCAGCTTTTGCTGAGACAAATAGGGTGCCCTTTGATTTACCAGAGGCAGAGACAGAGCTTGTAGCAGGATATTTTGTTGAGTATAGCGGTATACGTTTTGCCATTTTTTATCTTGCTGAATATTTTGGGATGATCATAATGAGTGCCCTTGCGGTAACCTGCTTTTTGGGAGGTTATGTAGGTCCCTTTGATATTCCCGGGCTTCCCTTCTTTTGGTTTTTATTAAAACTTTATTTGTTATTATTTTTCTATATATGGGTTAGGGCAACCCTTCCTCGCTATAGATATGATCAATTAATGGGCTTGGGATGGAAAGTTCTCATACCTTTGTCCTTGGTTAATCTCTTTTTAACAGCCCTTTTTAAATTGCTCTTATGAGGAGGAGTTTTTAAATGAAAGTTTTAGAAAAAATTCTGTTGCTGGAAATATGGAAAGGCTTAGCTCTAACTTTAAAGAAACTCCTAAGAGATCGCCCGGTGACCATTCAGTATCCTGAAAAAGATAAAGTTATACCAGCTCCTGGTTTTAGAGGTCGTCACGCTTTAGTTAGAGATCCAGAGACTGGAGATACTCTTTGCATTGCCTGTATGAGATGTGTAAGAGTATGTCCCTCCAAGTGTATTAATCTAAAATATGAAGTCGATCAAGAAAGTAAGAAGAGAAAGGTGATAAGATATGATATTGAGGCCTTAAGATGTGTTTATTGTGGTTATTGCGAAGAGGTTTGTCCTGTAAATGCTGTGGTTTTGACAGAGTATTTTGAGTATGCAGGTTATTCAAGAGAGGAGCTATATTTTGACAAAGAAAGGCTTTTAAAAAATTGGGATGAGTTTATTGCAACCCAAAGGAGACCCTATTTAAATCCCTTCTGGAAACCAAGAGGAATTCCAGAAAAATTATTACCCATTAAGAAAAGAACTTTTAAAGGGGTATAGTTTTATGCTGGGAGAGGTGCTTGTTTTTTTCTATTTAGCCTCGGCTATGGTAATTTCAAGTTTACTTGCGGTGGTGTCAAGAAATCCGGTGCATGCCATTCTTTGGATTTTGGTGATGATACTTCATCAGGCCTTTATGCTTTACACACTTGGTTCCGAATTTTTAACAGCTGTGCAGATCATTGTATACGCTGGTGCTGTCCTTGTGCTATTTCTCTTTGTAGTATACATCATTAATCTTCGGAGAGAGGAGAGATGGAGAATCTTTGTTGAGAGATCTTCTTTAGGATTGGTCTGTTTTGTAGTTTTTCTTTATCTTCTTTTTAAAAATTTAGCTTTTTTTACAGCGTTAAGTCCAGCTTTTAAGGCAAATTTACCCTATCATCTTGCTGAAGCTACTAATTTGCAGTGGATAGCCCGATATCTCTATTCACATTATCTCTTTCAATTTGAATTAATTGGGGTCATTTTATTAGTGGTTGTCTTTGGGGCTGTATATCTTTTGAGAAAATTAAAGGAGGAGAGTTGAGGTGATTCCCTTTAGTTATTATGCACTCTTAAGTTTGATACTTTTTATAATTGGTTTTTTAGGTGTTCTTTTTAGAAGAAATTTAATTATTCTCCTTGCGGCTTTAGAGATTATGATGAATGCTTTAATTGTGCTTTTTGCAGCTATTTCTCATCTCTCAAAGGATATCACAGGTTACATCGTAGTTTTTTTCTTAATCGGTATGGCAGCTGCGGAAGCAGGTGTGGGCTTAACCTTAGCTATTTTGATTTATAAAAAACTCAAAACCATTTATACAGATGAATTAAATTACTTTAGGGGATAGGTTATGGGAGCTGACTCCTTTCAGGTAATTAAGGAATTTGACATTTTTGTTTTTTCAGTGCCCTTTTTACCCTTTTTTGCCAGCATAATTACCCTAATTTTTGGTAAAAAATACTTTAGAGAAAAAGCACATTACTTGCCAGTGTTATCCTTGTTTTTAAGCTTTATCTTTAGTCTCAAATTGCTTTTTGATGTAATATCTGGAAAGATCTACCATTTTGATCTATACAGTTGGATAGTAGCTGGTTCTCTTAAAGTAGGAGTTGGTTTTTTGGTTGATCCTCTCTCAGTAATGATGATTTGTATGGTTACCTCTCTTTCTTTTCTTATCCATGTTTATTCTATAGGTTATATGGGAGGGGATCCTGGATATTACAGATTTTTCTCCTATATCTCTCTTTTCACCTTTAGTATGCTTATGCTTGTTCTTTCCAACAATCTTTTACAACTCTATTTTGGATGGGAGGCAGTGGGACTTTGTTCCTATTTACTGATTGGTTTTTGGTATGAAAAGAAAAGTGCAAGTGATGCTGCCAAAAAGGCTTTTATTGTTAATAGAATAGGAGACTTTGGTTTTGCCCTGGGAATTTTCACTCTCTTTTATTACTTAGGGACCCTTTATTATACAGAAATTTTTGAAAGGCTTCCCCAGGTAGCTAATTCATATATAGGGGTTTTGGGCTTTGAAATTCATCTTCCCTTTTTAATTGCCTTTCTTTTGTTTTGTGGTGCTATGGGGAAGAGTGCTCAATTTCCTATCCATGTATGGCTTCCTGATGCTATGGAGGGTCCAACTCCGGTTTCAGCCCTTATCCATGCTGCCACCATGGTGACAGCAGGAGTTTTTATGGTCTCAAGACTTCATCCTATATATGAGTTAAGTTATGAAGCTATGGCTTTAGTAGCCTTTGTAGGGGCTATCACTTGTTTTATGGCAGCAACTATTGCTCCTACCCAATTTGATATCAAAAGAGTTGTAGCTTATTCTACGCTTTCTCAATTAGGATATATGTTTATGGCCTGTGGTGTAGGTGCCTTTGCAGTGGGGATGTTTCATCTCTTTACCCATGCCTATTTTAAGGCTCTGCTCTTTCTTGGAGCAGGAAGCATAATCCATGCCCTCCATCATGCCACAGATCCTAATGATATAAGAATTATGGGGGGACTAAAGAAATATATGCCCATCACTTATATCACCTTTTTGATTGCCAGTTTGTCTATCTCTGGGATCCCAGGTTTGGCTGGTTTTTTTAGTAAGGATGAGATATTAGCTATGGCTTATTTTTCTAAATATCCCTGGGGAAAGGTAATTTGGTTTATAGGGCTTATAGTGGCCTCTATGACGGCTTTTTATACCTTTAGGATATTTTTTAAGGCCTTCTATGGTGAATTTAGGGGATATGAGGCCTTGCATGGGCATTATCCCCATGAATCTCCGAGGGTGATGACTATTCCTTTAATCTTGATTTCCATAGGTGCTATATTTTCCGGATGGCTTGGGATACCAGAATCCTTAGGAGGTGGGGCGCATTTCCAAAAGTTTTTAGAACCAGTCCTTGGCCATCCCGAATTGCCCCATTTGGACCATAAAACTGAGTATCTATTGATGGTCTTATCGGTCTTAGCTGGTCTTTTCGGAATTTTCTTAGCCTATTTAATATATGTAAAAAGACCACAACTTGAAAGGGCTTTTTCTTCAAGATTTATGTCTCTTTATACCTTTCTTTATAGAAAATGGCTTTTCGATGAGTTGTATCATAAAATTATAGTTGTGCCCACTCTTTGGCTTGCAAGAACTGTGGTTAATTTAATTTTAGATACCTTCATTATTGACCATACTGTGAATGGTTCTGCTAAAACTGCCGAGGCAAGTGCAAGCCTTTTCAGGAGATTTCATAGGGGAATCCTTAATTATTATAATTGGTTTTTGCTTTT
>CALLJI010000053.1 GCA_938091475.1 uncultured Caldimicrobium sp.
TAGGGGCACGGCACGCCGTGCCCTAATGGGGCAGTTGCAAGGGCTAACTTAAATACTTAGGGTGCCCAGCGATTAGAGAAGGGAATATAGATGATAAATTTTAAAAAATTGAATTTTAGATGGCAGTTCTTTCAAAGTTCCTTAAAACTCACTAAAGCTGGATATATCTATACAGGACTTACCATTTTTCTTGGAGTCTCCGCTGTCAATACTGGAAATAATTTTCTCTATTTTTTGCTTTCTCTATTATTGAGTTTTATGTGGCTTACTGGATTATTTGCAAGACTTAATCTTGCTAGTTCAAAAATAGAAATTTATCCTCCCTCGGAGGCCTATGCAGGAAGAAGAAGCATCTTCAAGATAAAGTGCAGAAAGTCTTTGGGTTGGGGATTTTTATATAGAATAAAGATTACCTTTGAAAGAAAGGAAAAGCTTGAGGAGATCTTTATTAAAATTCCCTATTTTTATAAAGAGTTAGAGGCATCCTTTGCTTTTACTCCCCGAAAAAGAGGGCTTTATGTCATAAAAGAGATAGAGCTTTCTTCTCCTTTTCCTATGGCCCTCTTTGAGAGGAAAAAGAACATCCAAGTGGGGCAAAGATTTGTAGTATTTCCGGAACCAAAGAATTGCCATCTTTTTGAGAGGGAAGAAAGGGAGAGGAAAGGAGGACAGAGAGAGGGTCTGGTCTTGGGTTCAGAGGAATTTTATAGCATTTCTGATTACCTTGCAGGCATCCCCAAAAAACTCATCTATTGGAAGGCCTGGGCTAAATGGGAAGAGCTAAAGAGAAAGGTTTATTTGGAGGGGCAAAGCCCTCTTTTCCTTATAGATCTTGATAAACTCCCTATAGCAGGGCTTGAAGAAAAAATAAGCTGTGCAACCTTTCTTATCTTGAAAGCAATGCTTAAAGGTGAAGCAGTAGGTTTAAAAATGAGAAATGTTAGTTATCCCCCTCAAAGGGGAGAAGCTCATAAATTAAAATTACTTACCGCCCTCTCTTTATATGAAGGAAAGGAAGCTATTACTTAAGGAAAACTTGGAGAGAATTTTAATTTTCTTAAGTGTGATCCCACCCTTAATAGCTATTCATAGTATCCTTTCGCCTTATTTTTATTTTCTCTCTCTTTTTTTGATATTAAGTGCCTTACTTCTTGATTATAAAAATTATTTTTTGCCTCGCTGGTTCATAAATTTAGCAGGGGTAACTTTCATTATTCTCTTTTTTCTGACGGTAGATTTAGCTAATTTTTTAGAAAAATCTCTTCAGACCTTATTACTGCTCTTAAGCCTTAAACTTTTAGAAAAAAAGAAACTAAGAGATGCCTTTCAAATTTATCTTTTAGAAATGCTTCTCTTAGCAGGAGCAAGCTTTTACCATACTGCTCTTTGGTTTTTTATTCTTCTTTTCTTTCAGCTTTTTTATATAGGTTATGCCCTCTTTTTGCACCTCTATCTGGAGGAAGGTGAGATAAAAAAAATAACCTTTCAAGAGGTGGAGAGGTTAACGCAAAATTGGCTTTATCTTTTTGGGGTAACTTTACTCTTGGGGAGCCTTTTTTTTATTGTCTTGCCCAGGATGCAGAAACCTTTATTTGACATAGGAAGAGCTAAGGCTAAGGCAACTACAGGTTTTAGTGAAAACATAAGACTTGGGGCATTTTCAGAGATCCAAGAAAGTAGAGAAATTGTCTTTAGAGTTGTCTTTGAGGGAGGAAAGATTTTTCCACCAGAGAGGCTTTACTTTAGAGTAATTGTCTTTGATACCTTTGATGGGTCTCTCTGGAGTAGAAGAGAGTTTGAAATTAGGGGTTGGGAGAGTGGGTCCTATCGTAGAAACAAGGGAGTTTGGGGAACAGTATATCTTGCAGGGGACTTGGAAGGCTATTTACCCTCTCTCTATGAACTTGTAACTGTTAAGGAAAAAAGAGAAATAGAAAGATATGTGGATGAAGTTTTAAGATGGAGGAGTGTAGAGGGAACTCTTTCTAAGTATGATATTTATCTACAAAGAGATAAGCCGTGGACTATAGAGGAGGACCTCACGGAGAGGAAGAAAAAAATTTACCTCCAAACCCCAAGACTTAGCCCAGCTGTCAAAGAACTTGCCAAAAAATTAAAAGGCAATTCACCTGAAGAAACCTTAGAGAATATATTAAGTTACTTTCAGAGAGAAAGATTCAGATATACCCTTAGAGGACTTCCCCTTGGAGAAAATTCATTGGAAGTATTTCTCTTTAAAGCAAAAAGGGGAAACTGTGAATATTTTGCTACAGCTACTGCCTTACTTCTTAGATTAAACGGAATTCCAGCAAGGGTGATAGGAGGATATAGAGGATCTCTTTATCAAGAAAGGGGGAAATATTATTTAGTAAGACAGGATTTTGCCCATTCCTGGGTGGAAGCTTGGATAGGAGGCACTTGGAAGGTAATTGACCCAACCCCTACTTCATCTCTTCCCTTCTTACAAGCAGAAAAAACTATTTTTGGAAAATTAAAACTTTTTTGGGATACGGTTGATTTTTACTATACAAAGTTTATTGTAGATTATGATTTAGACAAACAAAAAAGACTTTTCTTTGCCCTAAAAAAAGCTCTTACCCTTAGAGAGAAGAAGAAATATTTTGAGAGCAGAGAAATTTTTCATTTTAAGGTGCCTCCTAAAATAAAACTTGGCATAGTTTTTCTCCTTTTCTTGATCCTATTCCTTGCTGTTATATGGCTATTAAAGGAGCGAAAATTACTTTTCCTGAGTAAGGAAAAGAGAGTGCTAAGGGAGTTTTTAAAATATTTAGAGCGCAGAGGTTATGTGAGAAAGGAGAGTGAAGGTCTTTTTGAATTAGTTGAGAGAATTCAAGAAGGGAAACTTAAGGAGAAAAGTCTTGAGTTTGTAAAAATTTATTCTCAGTATTATTATAGAGATAAGCCTATTGAGAAAGAGGGATTAATGGAGCTTAGAAGATGTCTGAAGGCTATCCAGGATTTGAAAT
>CALLJI010000054.1 GCA_938091475.1 uncultured Caldimicrobium sp.
TCACCCCTGGGCTTTTCATTGATCTTGCTTTTTTAAAGGATAGAGAAAAAAATTATCTTGCAAGTCTAAGTTTTGGAAAAAAGGTAGGTCTTGCCTTTTTGGAACTTTCCTGTGGTGAATTTCTCTACACCCTCTTACCTCAGGAAAAGGTACTTACAGAATTATTAAAGAAAGAACCTAAGGAACTTCTCATAGAAGATTCTCAAAGAGAAAATCCCCTTCTAAAAAATTTGCAAACCTCTCTTCCTCACTTACATCTGACTTTTCTAAATAAGGAAGCCTCTAAGGGCTTTCGTGAGATCTCAGCCCAGGACTTAGCAGAAGAAGCTCAAGCTGCTTTGTCTGCACTTTATTATTACATCCATCAATATCAGCCACAACTTTTGGATAAACTTTCCCAGCCCGAATTTTACTATCCAGAGGATTACCTCTATATTGATGAGAAAACCAAGGATCATTTGGAGCTCCTTCGGAATCTTTGGGACAGAACTGAAAAATATAGTCTCTATTGGGTGCTTGATAAGACTTACACTCCAATGGGCTCACGTCTTCTGAAAGATTGGATTCTCTATCCTCTAAGAAAGATAGAAGCTATTCGAGAGAGGCAGAGGGTCATAGAATTTTTTTTAGGAAAAAGGGAAATGCGGGAAAAATTAGGTAAACTTTTATCCAAAATTTCTGATACAGAGAGACTTAGCAATAGACTGGGTCTTCAGTTAATTACTCCTAAAGAGCTTGCTCTTTTAAGAGAGGCTTTGAAGATCCTTCCTCCTATTAAGGATACCTTGCAAGAACTAAGATCCCTCATAGATTGCCCAAAGTTATTAAAGGAAGTGGAAGAGGAGCTGGCTCCCTTTGAGGAACTATGCCATCTCTTAGATAAAGCTTTGGTGGATGATCCACCTCAGACTCTGAAAGAGGGTAGAATTTTTAAAAAAGGTTTCTTTAGAGAAATGGATGAGTTAAGGGATTTGAGAGAGAATACGCTCCTCCATTTGAGCAACCTTGAGGCTGAACTTAGAAGGAAAACGGGAATTGCTACTTTAAAGATTGGGTATAATCGGGTTTTTGGTTATTATGTTGAGGTATCAAAGGGGTACATAAAACAAGTTCCAGCTTATTTTGAGAGGCGTCAAACCCTTGCCAATGCTGAAAGATATACCTTGAAGGAATTGAAAGAACTTGAGGAAAAGATTTTATCTGCAGAGGAAAAACTAAAAAATTTGGAATACGAGCTTTTTCTTCAGTTGAGAAAGGACTTAGCCCCTTATGCTGAAAGTCTGAAAAAGGTGGCAAAAGCTCTGGCAAAGCTTGATATATTCTTAGCTTTATCTGAAGTAGCTGAAAGATACAATTATGTATGTCCAGAAATAACGGAAGAGAGAGTCTTGATAATTGAAGAGGGAAGACATCCAGTTCTTGAGAGGATTATGGGGGAAGAAAAATTTATTCCTAATTCTTTGGAACTTAGGGAGGGAGAGGCAGAACTTTTGATTATTACAGGGCCCAATATGGGGGGCAAGTCTACTTATCTTAGACAAACAGCCCTTATAGCCATACTTGCTCATATGGGTAGTTTTGTCCCTGCCAAAAGTGCCAAAATTGGGCTCTTAGATAGGATTTTTACCCGCATTGGAGCAGGGGATGAACTTATTCGTGGAAGAAGCACCTTTCTTGTAGAAATGAGTGAATGCGCTCATATCTTAAGCTATGCTACTTATAGGTCCTTGGTGCTTTTAGATGAAGTGGGAAGGGGAACCAGTACCTTTGATGGATTATCTATTGCTTGGGCTATGGCTGAATATCTTTATAAGAAAAAGGTTTTTACACTGCTTGCTACTCATTATTTTGAACTCACAGAATTAGCCAAAAACTTTTCAGGAATAAAAAATTTTCATGCCGAAGTTAAAGAATGGAGAGATGAGGTTATTTTTCTTTATAGAATTTTACCTGGTGCAGCCAACCAATCCTATGGAATTGAAGTAGCTAAAGTAGCTAAGGTACCTGAGGAGGTTCTTCAACGAGCAAGAGAAATACTTCAAACCTTAGAACAAAGAAGACCCAAATTTACAAAGAGGCAACTTTCTCTCTTCTCAGAGGATGCAAAAAAATATATCCTTGATAAAATTGAGAAGATAGATCCAGACAGCCTAAGTCCCAAGGAGGCTTTAGAATTTATCTATCAACTAAAAAAAGAGCTAAATAGCCTAAAATAAATGGTAAAGCCACTCCTTCTAAGCCTAAGTTTTCTTTTTCTTTTATGCTTAAATCTTCTATTAGCTAGCGAACTTTATCACACTGTAAAACAAGGAGAGACTCTATCAATTATTGCCAATAAATATGGTGTCTCAGTAGAAGAAATTAAAAAGTGGAATAATTTACAAAATGATCGCATAAAAGCGGGACAAAAAATAGTGATTAAAAAACTACCGAGGGAGAGTACGAAGAGGGAGAGTGTAAAAAGGGAAGAGCAAACTCAAGAAAGGGTGATTTATCATACGGTAAAGAAGGGTGAAACACTAAGTGCAATAGCGCAAAAATATGGGGTTAGTGAGCAGGACCTTAT
>CALLJI010000055.1 GCA_938091475.1 uncultured Caldimicrobium sp.
TCTGGCTTGAGTACCATCACCATAAATTTCTATAGGTTTTTCCTCTAAAATCCATTTTATAAAGCGGAAAATACTCATATCTGGCCTACCTGCAGGTCCATAAACCGTAAAATATCTCACTACTGAGATATCAAGGCCATAGAGGTGATGGTAAGTATATGCCAAAAGTTCAGCGCTTTTTTTAGTTGCTGCGTAAGGTGAAAGCGGGGTATCAACCTTGAGCTCTTCATCATAAGGTGGAGTCTGCCCAGCATAAATAGAAGAGGTTGAAGCAAGCACCATTTTTTTTATCTTAAAATCCTTCATTAGATTGAGCAAATTAAGCGTAGCAGTAATGTTACTCTCTACATAAAACCAAGGATACTCAATACTTTGTCTAACACCTGCTCTAGCTGCAAGATGAATGACAGCCTTTATTGGATAAATTTCAAAGAGAAGCCTTATAGCTTCATATTTAGAAAGATCAAGCCTGTGAAAAGTAAAATTGGGAAATTTTTTAAGCTCCTTTAGTCTCCACTCCTTAAGTAGGGGATCGTAGGCAGAGTTAAGTTCATCTACCCCCAGGACATAATTTCCTTCCTTAAGAAGGAATTCGCTTACCCTCCAACCTATAAAACCAGCTGCTCCAGTTACTAAGTAGTATTCCAAGGCAAACCTCCTCTAAGGTTAAGATTATTCTTCAGATATTCACAAAGCCTAAAACTCAGATGTGCCTCTTCCTCCATTGTTTCTTGAATAAAGATAAGCCTTTTTTGGCCTAAAAATTTAGATAAATTTGAGCAGAAGAAATTTCTACAAAAAAGAGGTACAAGCTCAAGAAGACATCCCTCTTTTCCAAGGAAAAGGCAATTGTCTACATTGTGCTCATCTATTTCAAAAGCTTTACCTTTTAGGGCAAATAAGCTTAAATTTATAAAAAATTCTTCAGGACTAAGTTTCCACTCAAGCCCTTCACCACAGCAATTAATTCCACTCTCGGCACAGGACTTGCAGAAAGAAAAGGATCCAGCCTCATCAAAGGCTTTCTTGGAGTTTTGTATGGCCTTATCTAATGATTCTAACCTTTCTCTATAAAAGGGGATTTTTATGAACTCCTCAATTAAAGGTTCCATAAATTTTTTTAGGGTGGCGAAATATATATAGCTTTCGCGCATAACTTAACTTTCGTCGTCTAACCTGTATAGCACAGCCCCAGTCAATATCTTAGGATAAAAATAGGTCGCTTTATGGGGCATAGTTTTCCCTTTGCTGGCAATTTTCTTAAGAAGTTCTACTGGACTTTTAGGAAAAAGTATAGCAAAACCTCCTTTATTTGCTTCCTCTATAGCTTCCATTTCCCTTCCAAAGAACTTTACTTCACCTCTCTCCTTTAAAACCTCTTCTGAGAGATTTAAAGTCTTTTCTAAAAGTTTCAGGAAGTAATATAAGGGTAGCTGGGAAAAATCCTCATCTCCAATTGAGTTTTTAAAAGTTTCCTTAAAGGCGTATATTTTAAGGTTATCAGCTTTATAGAGGATAAAGGCTGGAGTAGGTAAGTTAAGACAGCCTTTTTTTTCTAACCATTGAGAAAGAGGCATTTCACTAATAAGATGGCAGTAATTTGAAATATGTTCACAAAGTAGGGAATAGTATTTATTTTGATAAACTCTATGAGTTGGGAGCATAAGGAGCCCTTTGTCTTCAAAGGGTGTTATATACATTGAAACATAATTATGTCTTATTTGGGAAAGTTTTTCAGGGTGATTTTCTACAAAAGCTTTAAATTGTAAAGCAGTGGTGTAGCGATGATGTCCATCAGCAATATAAAACTTTTTATCTTTTAAGAAGTTGAGAATTTTTTTAATAATTTCTTTTTCTTGAATTTTGGCTAATCTATGAGTTTCGCCGTTATGGGTTACTTCAAAATAATAGATTAAATTTTTGGGAAGATCTTTATAAGTTTCTAAATCAGGGTCTTCATAAAGAGCAAAGATTTGGCTAAATTGACAACGGGTGGTTTTAAGAAGATTAAGGCGCTCTTCTGTGACCTTCGGATAAATCTTTTCATGAGGTAAAATAACGCCTTCTTCAAAGGGGTGAAGTTTAGTTAATAAGATGAAACCACCTCGTTGGTAATTTTTATTTTCAAAGGAAAAACTAATTTCATAGTAATAAAGGGTTGGGATACTATTTTTGATTAAGATTTTTTCTTCTATGAATTGGTGGAGGAGATTTTTAGCTTTTTCGGGGCTTTCAGGGAGTTCCAGATGAAAAATATTGTAGAGGCTTTTTTGTTTGTAAAAATTTCTCTCGCTTTCTGAGACTACATCATAAGGTGGTGCGAGGACATCTTCAAAATGCACTTTCTCAGGATTATACAGCCAACCACAGAAAGGAAGACACTCAGGCATTTATTCTTCAGGAAAGTTGTAATGTTTTTTGATAGGTTCTTTAATGTCCCAGATGCAGGAGAGCCCTTTGGGAAAGGTGACCAAATCTCCAGCCTTGATTTCAATTTTTTCTCCATTAGGTAATTCCACTATAACTCTACCTTCTAAAATGTAGCATTGTTCTGTTTCACTGTAATACCAATCAAAACGAGATATTTCTTTAGTCCAGATAGGCCAGTTCTCAACTCCAAGCTCTCTTAATCTCTTTTCATCAGGTCTCTCTATTTTTACTTGCATCCCCCATCCCCCCAATACGGCTTTAAAGTTCCAAACCTATAAATTTTGTTTGTTAATATTACCCTAATTTGATTAAAATAAAAGTGAGTTTTAGAGAAATACACTAATCGCTATGGGGATATCCTGTAATGTTTTTGCTAGAGTGCTTAATCTAATAATAATTTCTGTAGGGGCAGCTCTTGTGGCTGCCCGCATTGGGCACGGCATGCCGTGCCCCTACAACTTAATTTCTTTGGGCAGGGGCAAGTCCAGCCCCTACAAATGAACCTTTGGGCACGGAGGTGCCGTGCCCCTACAAATTTTGAGGCGATTCGTAAATCGCCCCTCCTACACCAAAAATCTTTTGGGCACAACCTATCGTGCCCCTACACTATTATGTTTTTGGTTTCAGAAAAACTGTAGGGGCTCAGCATGCTGAGCCCGAAAGATTTGAAGGGTTAAATCGGTAGGGGCAATTCAAGAATTGCCCAGAAATACCAAAAACCGTAGGGGCAGCCCTTGCGGCTGCCCGTATTGGGCACGGCATGCCGTGCCCCTACAAATAAATCAATTGAGCAATTCGTGAAATCGTTCCCTATAAAAGATAAGTCTATTTTATGGGCTTATCAAGCTTAGCCTAAAAGTTCAGGAAAAAGAGGGACTTTCAAGTGTGTTTAGCTCTCTCAAAGTGGAAGCTCATTTTATTTCATACCAGATCATCTCTAAATTTTCCTTTAGCCACGGGAGCTGGTCTTTAATGATTTTCCAGATTATCTCTAAGTCAACTACAAAATAACCGTGTATTACTACATTTCTTAAACCTATAATGTTCTTCCAAGGTATATCTGAATATTTTTGTTGTATTTCCTTAGGGAGTTTACTTGCAGCCTCACCTATGATTTCTAAATTCCGAATTACCGCATCGGAAACAATCTCACTTCTTTCAAACTCCTCAAATGAACTTATCTCTTGTGTATATTTTTCTATTTTTTTGATTGCACTAATCATATCTTCTAATAAAAGTTTTGGATCTCTTTTAGACATAAATCAAATCCTCTTTGATGGAATCCCATAAAGAGGGTTTTCTCAAGACTGCTTTGTATGTCAAAATATCTACCTTTAAACCGAGTAATGATTCTAGATATTCCTTTATTTCTACTATTTCCCAACCAATGGGCTCAGAAAATTCCAGAATTATATCAACATCGCTTCCCTCACTTTCCTCTTTTCTTGCCCTTGAACCAAATATTGCGATACCCTTCACCTTGTATTTCTCCTGCAAAAATTTCCTATTCTCTCTGATTTTTTTTATGATTTCCTCTATCTTTATTGCCATTGTCTTGCCATAGTTTCTAAATCTCAAAATTCAAAGCTT
>CALLJI010000056.1 GCA_938091475.1 uncultured Caldimicrobium sp.
CCCCTACAATTCTCTTGATTTTTTTGGGCACAGTATGCTGTGCCCCTACAGATCTTTTAATCCCGGAATTATAAAATTTGTAGGGGCACGACATGTCGTGCCCAATGCGGGCAACCGCAAGGGCTGTCCCTACAAAAGATAAAATTCCTTTTCTTCATAAGTGAAGGTATAGAAAAAAGAAGGTTACCCCTCAAAATAGTAAAAAAGGGTGAATTAATCTAAGGATTAACAACCTATTCTTTTACCTTGCAAAATGAAAATTGGGTTTAGAGCTTTAAAATAGCTATCTCCTTTAAGTGGTGTCTCTCTGTTCACTTGTACTTGAGTCAGATGAATTTCATAGGTCCCCTTGAGAGCCTCCTTGGTTATATATAAATTTTCCAAAGTGACAAAGGTAGCACCAATTATCTTTAGGGTGTGATAGTTTTTTAGCCTTTCTAAGATTTCTCTTAATTTTCCTCCACTTCCTCCAAGAAACACCCTATCAGGTGGGGGAAGATTTGAAAAAAATTCTGGTGCTTCTCCAGGAATAATTTCCAAATTAGGAAGGTGAAATTTTTTCTTATTTTCTTCCAAAAGGAGACACTGTTCAGAATCTTTCTCAATGGCAAAAACTTTGAGATAAGGTGAGAGTTTAGCGCATTCTATACTAATTGAGCCTGATCCAGCTCCTATATCCCATAAAATACCCATTCTCGGGAGACAAAGCTTATGTATCACGATAGCACGAATTTCATCTTTAGTAATCATTCCACCTCTATGAGCGATTTCCTCTTCCCTTAAGCCAAAGATGCACTCAGTGCCCCAAGAGGGATTTTCAATAAGCATACAATTGGGGTAGGTAAAGCTTATTTCTTTTACTTCCCTGGGTGATCCAGAGGTAATTTTTTCAAAGGGACTACCAAGCTTCTCCCCGATGTATAATTTCAAATCCTTCCATCCCTCGCTATATAAAATTTGTGCTAAATAAGAAGGATTATTCTGTGGATCTGTAAAAACAAAGAGATAGGGATTCCTTTTAACTTCTGAGAGAAAGTGTTCTTTTTCTAATTTTCGTCCGTGTAATGAATAAATTTTTACTTGAGAGGGAGAAATTTTAACTCGGGCGCAAAGCACTTGGAAACTTGATAGGTCTGGGTAAATAAAAAGCTTATCTTTGGGAAATTTCTTGAGCAAGGTTTCTCCAAGTCCATAAAGAAGGGGATCGCCTGTTGCAAGAAGAGCAATTTCTTCCTTTTCCCAAGTTTTAGCTTTCTCATAAAGATCTTTTATCTCTTTTAGAACAATAAGTTTTTCCTTTACCTGTGGGTAGATGGGATATGCTTGAAATATTTCAAGTTGAGAGGGAAAAAGATAAATTTTTTTTACTCCTTTGAGGATTTCTTCTTCTTGTGCTGAAAAAGGCTTAAATCCGATTCCAAGAAGATAAATTTTACTCATTTTGGGGCTTTAAAAGATAAATTTCCATAAGGTATCCCTTTTTTTCTTTGTAGTTTTTTCGTGCCTTCTTTATTTCTTCAGCTTTGTCAATTAAAGGCCCTTTTACATAAACTTCATCTTCAGTGCCAACATATGCTCCCCAGAGGATTTGGAGGGGTTCTTTTTTAAAAAGGTTAAAGGTTTCATAGTTATCCAAAAAGACTACTACCGGGTGTTCTATGTGCTTTAATTTTCTTAAGGTTCTCGGGGTGTGAAAGCTAAGGGGGGTTGAGAGCTCTGTTAGAGAGAGTTTTCCCTTTGCAGCTAAAACTTGAAAGGAGGAAAGCCCTGGGATAACCTCCCATTCAATAGTGAGCTCACTTTCTATGATTTTTAAGATATCAATGTGTCCATCATATATGGTTGGATCCCCCCAGATGAGGAAACCGGCTTCCTCTGTGTCAATTTTAAGGAGTGCATTTTTTAGGATCTGAGCTTTCTTCAGTCTCCACTCCTTCACCGATTCTCTATAATTAGAGCCCTTTTCTCTCTCAGGGAAGGGAAGGTAGATAATTTCGTAATGAGTGCTTCCCTTGATTCTCTTTAAAAGAGAGGTGCGCTTTTCTGTTAATTCTTCTTTTGCCCCAACTTTTTGGGGTACTAAGAAAAGCGAGAGTCTTTCAATGAGCTCCTTTGCTTCTTGAGTAAGATATTTGGGATCTCCAGGTCCTATTCCAAGTAAATAGAGTTTTTTAAGCACTATATCTTACCTCACCTTGACCAAAGGCCAAATGCAGAAGGGCATTCACTATAGCAACGCAGGCTGGAGTCCCCCCCTTTCTACTAAAATTGGTGATGAAAGGAAAGGATTGACTTGAAAGATAGATTTTGGATTCTAAGGCCTTTACAAAACCTACTGGCATTCCAATGACTACAAAATCTCTCTCTTTTCTATCCTTAAGAATTTCAATGGCT
The DNA here is from genome assembly GCA_938091475.1 of uncultured Caldimicrobium sp. Lineage (GTDB taxonomy): Bacteria > Desulfobacterota > Thermodesulfobacteria > Thermodesulfobacteriales > Thermodesulfobacteriaceae > Caldimicrobium. Next base: position 2,395 of record CALLJI010000056.1, read on the forward strand.
TTTAGTAAAGCCGTGGGAGAATTTCCTATAGCAATTAATCCTATATTTTTCTCATCACTTAAGGCTTTTTCTATAGCTTTTTCTGTTCTTGTTCCCTCACCAGTTTCTTCAATTTCAGAAAGGTAACATATAACCCTGTTTTTGCCAAATCTTTTATTTATCCCAGCTCTTATCATCTCTACATCTACTAAGATATCTCTCCCTGCTCTTAAAAGGGAAATAGCTTGGGAGATTGCCTCTGGATGAAAAACCATAGAGTCTTTAAATTCAAAGTCAGCTGTGGCATGAATGACCCTTTTTATGATTACCTTCTCTTCTTTACTAAATTTGGATAGATCTATCTCCCTCTCAATAATCTCAAAACTTTTCTCCTCAATCTCCTTTCCAGATAATTTAATTTTTTCTTCAATGCGCTCCTTTACAATTTCTGCTAATTTTTCGTGGAAACCTAAGGGTTCAGTATAGATAAACTCTTTTTTGGGGAATTTTTTTTGAAATTCTGCTAAAATGGAAGGTATATCCTTGGTTACATGTTGCCCTGCAGTCAAAAAGAAGGGATGTACAACAATTCTTGAGGCTCCCTCTTCTAAAAGGCACTTTAGGGCTTCCTCTATTGAGGGCTTACCAAATTGAAGAAAGGCCAATTTAATATCCCTTTCAGATATTTTGAGGGAGTAGGCTAAACTCTTTATTAGAGGGTTCCAATTATTTGCTTCCTTACGCGGACTTCCGTGTAAAACTATCAAAATCTTTTCCATAGCTACACTCCAAGAAGAGTTAAAATTTGCACTATTTTACACTTTTTTTGTCTTTTTGCAATTTAAAGGTTCTATAGTGGGGAAGCTTTAAATGAAAAAGTTTTGTCCAGAAATTTAAAAAATTCTGTAGGGCAACTCTTGTGGTTGCCCTATTAGTGCACGGCGGTGCTGAGCCTCTGCAAATTTATGGGACAATTTGTTAATTGTCCTACAATTTTAAAAATTTTGTGAATAATACAAAAATTGTAGGGGCACAGCATGCTGTGCCCAATAAATTAAAAATGGTAGCCGCAGGCTTTAGCCTGCGAGAAAAATTTGTAGGGGCAAATCACGATTTGCCCAAAAGAATATAAATATGTAGGGGCAGCCCTTGCGACTGCCCAGAATTGGGCACGGCGATGCCGTGCCCCTACAAAATTTCGGGCACGACAGGTCATGCCCCTACAATTTTAAAAATTTTGTGAATAATACAAAAAATGTAGGGGCTCAGCATGCTGAGCCCAATAAATTAAAAATGGTAGCCGCAGGCTTTAGCCTGCGAGAAAACTTGTAGGGGCAAATCACGATTTGCCCAAAGGATTTAAAAATTCGTAGGGGCTCAGCATGCTGAGCCCAAAGAATTAGAAAAGTAGGGGCAATTCAAGAATTGCCCAGAAATTCCAAAAACCGTAGGGGCAGCCCTTGCGGCTGCCCAGAATTGGGCACGGCAATTCCGAACCCCTAAATTTAAATCTTTTAGGCACGGCTGGGCAGAGCACTACAAATTATGCAACATTCTTCACTTAAATTGTGAAAAAATTTTTTTGGTTTATA
>CALLJI010000057.1 GCA_938091475.1 uncultured Caldimicrobium sp.
AAAGAAGCACAAAAGAGCACCTCAAAGGAAGGTTTAAGCTTAATCCATTAGAATTGTAAAATCAAGGCACGCTTTTTAGTATCTGTGGTTAATATTTCAAAATGTCACATTTAATTCCTATTATAAATCTTCACACTGAAAAGAAGTTTTTTTAGAGAGTTAGGGGCAATTCACAAATCGCCCAAGAATTTAATTTTTTGGCACGGCGGTGCCATGCCCCTACAAATTTTGAGGGGCATTTCGTGAATTGCTACTACGAAAATGGCTCTTAGGCACGACATGTCGTGCCCCTACTTTTTTAATATTTTTGGATTTGAAAAAATGTAGGGGCTCAGCATGCTGAGCCCAAAGAATTAAGAATTGTAGGGGCAGCCCTTGCAGCTGCCCAAAATAAAAGGGCAGAATTACTTGTAGGGGCTCGTCTTGCTGAGCCCAAAGGGTTTAAATGTTTAAATCGTAGGGGCAATTCAGGAATTGCCCCGATTTATGGGGCAAATCACGCTTTGCCCAGAAAATTCAAAAAAATGTTCCGCAACCCTTGCGGCTGCCCAAATGCGGGTTAATAACCCTTTGGGCAGAGGCAAGCCCTGCCCCTACAAATAAAACCTTCAGGCACGACATGTCGTGCCCCTACAAATTAATGATCTCGGGCAGGGGCAAGCCCTGCCTCTACAATTTGAACCTCTTTGGGCATAGCCATGCGGAGCCCCTAAAATTAAATCTCATGGGCTGAACTTGCCTTGTACTTAAAATGTATAACCTTTTAAAATAGCCTACAAAGTCAGGGAAAAGTGAGGTAAAATTAAATGATTGTATGAAGACTAAGGGATTTCCTATAAACAAGAGGGATAGTATAGCTTTTATAAGCAAGCTAAGCCTTCCCGATAGGGATCTCCTTTTAGAGGCATTCAGAGAACTTTCGGAGAGAGAAGATCTCTACATTGTGGGGGGGGCGGTAAGAGATTTTCTTCTGGGGAGACCCCTTTATGATCTGGATATAGCAGTAAAGAGGGATCCCTTCACTCTTGCTACTAAATTAGCTACCAAGATTAAGGGCACACCCGTTCCCCTTTCAGAAGAATTTGGCATCTATCGAGTAGCCAAAGGTAAATACACTATAGATTTTTGCCTATACCGGGGAGATACAATAGAGGATGATTTAAGGGAGCGAGATTTTACTATTAATGCAATGGCTATTCCTCTAAGAGGGCTCTTTGGGGAGTCCTTTGAAATCTTTGATCCCCTGGGAGGAATAAAGGACTTAAAAGAAGGTATGATTAGAGCTATTGAAGAAAAGAATCTCATAACTGATCCCTTAAGGATATTAAGGGGGTATAGATTTTTAGCTCAAGGGTATGGAAGAATAGAGGAGAAGACAGAAATTTATTTTCAAAAGCACAAAGAGAAGCTTCTACAAGTAGCCCCTGAAAGGATTCAAATCGAGCTCCATCACATTCTCACCTCCAATGCAACCTTGGCCTTTAAGAAGATGGTTGAGGATGGAGTATTTGAAGTGCTCTTTCCGGAGTTTAAAGCCTGCCGTGGGCTTCCTCAACCTACTTATCATCATTTAGATGTCTTTTTCCACAATTTAGAGGCCTTTTATCAAGCTGAAGAAATCTTAAAAAATCCCTCCCTTTATCTAAATATTTCAGAAATTCCAACTTTCTTTACCGATGAGGACTTCATTATAACCGTAAAATTAGCCAGTCTTTTCCATGATCTTGGTAAAGGTTATACCTTTAGACCAACTGATGAGCGGATTACCTTCTATAGGCATGAAAAGATAGGCGCAAGCCTTTGGATGGAGAGGGCAAAAAAATTGCGCTTCAAAGGAGAGATCATAGAGAGGGTCTTAGATCTTATTAAAAACCATATGCGTCCCTGTCATTTACTCAAAGAAAAGGAGACTAATAAATTAACGCTTCGGGCTAAAAGAAAGCTTATCAAAGATTGCCCAGATCTCTATGCTCTGTGGGTAGTTGCCTTGGCAGATTCCTTAGCCTCAAAGGGAGTAGACAAAGAGCCAGACTTTGAAGCACGCCTAAATGAGTTTTTCAAAGAGCTTATAGCTTTCAAAGAGGATTTGGAGCGCGTTGAGAAAAAGGAACGGCTTCTTACCGGAAAAGACTTAATTAGCCTTGGTTTTACTCCTTCACCTCTCTTTAAAATCATTCTTGAAGAGGTTGAGCTTAAAGCCTTGGAAGGGCAAATTAAAAGCAGAGAAGATGCTCTACAGTATGTAATAAAGAACTTCCAGCAAGAAATGACTAAAACCTCTAATGAATGCCCTTGAAGAAACCCCCTTTTTAAAGGGCACACTCAAGGTTTTCCAACCCAGAAAAGGGTACCGCTTTAGCCTTGATAGTGTCTTACTTGCTAATTTCATAGAGCTAAAGAAAAAGGAAAAAGTTCTTGAGATAGGTGCTGGCACTGGCATAATTAGCTTTATTCTCTTAAAAAAATATCTCCTCAATAGGATTTATTTACTTGAGATTGAACCAATTTTTTTAAAGGCCCTAAGACTTGGAGTAAAAGCCAATTTTTTAGAAAACCGAGCTTTGCTCATCAAAGGAGATGCCCTAAGAACGCCTTTTAGAAGAGAGTACTTTGATGTCATTTATTCCAATCCACCCTATTTTAAGAAGGAAAGCGGAAGAGAAAGCCCTTTTTATCTGGAAAACTTAGCCAGAAGAGAGGAAAACTTTTCCCTTCCTCTATTCTTAAAGAATTGTGCAAGCCTGCTTAAAAACAAGGGGAGGTTCTATTTAATCTTTACTGCCTCAAGATTAGCTGAATTAATTACTACCCTTAAATCCGTCCAGCTTGAACCCAAGGTGGTGAGATTGGTTCATCCCTATCCTGGAAAAGAGGCAAATTTAGTGCTTATAAAGGCTTTGAAGGGAGCGAGAGAAGAAATAAGAGTGCTCCCTCCTCTCTATATCTACCTTGGTAAAGGAAAGTCTTATACAGAGGAAGTTAAAAATTTTCTTGAACCGCTGAGTGAACCTACCTAAAGGCTGTCTTTCAACCACACTTAATGCTTATTTTGAAATGTTCAATTTATAATGTTTTTTCAAAATATAGGGCAAATCAAGACTATCCCTAAAATAACTTTAAAAACCGTAGGGGCAAGGCTAGCCCTTGCCCAAAAAGTTTTAACTGTAGGGGAGATTCACAAATCGCCCAAATAATCAACCTGTAGGGGCAATTCACGAATTGCCCCAAAAAATTGTAGGGGCTGGGCTTGCCCCTGCCCAAAAGAATTAAGTAGGGGCACGGCACACCGTGCCCAAATGGTTTAAAACCGTAATTGGTCAGCCACAAGGTCTGCCCAAACGATTTTTAAATTCTTTGGGCTCAGCATGCTGAGCCCCTACATCTTTTATATTTTCTGGGCAAATCGTGATTTGCCCCTACATTTGTTTTAAATTCATAGGGCACAGCATGCTGTGCCCCTACATTTTCTATTGATCCCGGAATTATAAAATTCGTAGAGGCCCGACATGTCGTGCCCAAAAATTTTGTAGAGGCACGGCACTGCCGTGCCCCAAAAATTTTGAAACCAATCTTGGGTATCCGCAAGAGCTGACCCTACAGATTTTAGTTTATTGCTTTATATTTATTTTGCTATGTTAATTAACCTTCCAAAAAAAGAGGCAGATTTTAGGTTAAAAACTGAGATTGAGCCAAGGGGTGATCAACCTAAGGCCATAAGGGAGCTCTGCGAAGGCATTGAAAAAGGTCTTAAACATCAAGTGCTTCTGGGAGTGACTGGTTCAGGCAAAACCTTTACTATGGCACAAGTAATAAACAGAGTAAGAAAGCCCACCCTAATTATTGCTCCTAACAAAACCCTTGCGGCTCAACTCTACAACGAGTTTAAAAAACTCTTTCCGGAAAATGCAGTGGAATATTTTGTCTCCTATTATGATTATTATCAACCAGAGGCTTATGTGCCAGCAACAGACACTTATATTGAAAAGGATGCCTCCATCAATGATTTTATTGATAGGCTAAGACATTCTGCCACCACTGCAGTTTTGACAAGAAGAGATGTAATTGTAGTAGCAAGTGTGTCTTGCATTTACGGGCTTGGGGCACCTCATGAATATTTTGCTAAGCATCTCTTTATAAAAAGAGGGAATATCTTCAAAAGGGATGAATTTATTCGGGCTTTAGTTACTATGCATTATGAAAGAAGGGAAACTGATTTTACGCGAGGCACCTTTAGAGTTAGAGGAGATGTCATAGAGGTTTTCCCAGCCAATGAAGAGAAAAAGGCCTATAGGATTTCCTTTTTTGGAGGTGAAGTAGAGGAGATCAAAGTAATTGATCCTTTCAGAGGCAAAACCCTGGGTAAAGTTGAGAGTGCCCTTATTTTCCCTGCAACCCATTATTTAACTTCCAGAAATATTTATACTATCACCGAAGAAATTAAGCAGGAACTAAAAGAAAGAGTAGCCTATTTTAAAAAGGAAGGATTACATCTTTTTGCTGAGCGTTTAGAAAAAAGAACTCTCTATGATTTGGAAATGCTTGAAGAGACAGGATATTGTAAGGGAATTGAAAACTACAGTAGATACTTAGATGGAAGAGCCCCTGGAGAACCTCCTTACACCCTTTTAGATTATTTTCCAGACGATTTTTTACTTTTTATAGATGAATCTCACATAACTATCCCTCAGCTTCGTGGAATGTATAGAGGGGATAGGTCAAGGAAAGAGACTCTGGTAGAGTATGGTTTTAGGTTACCCTCTGCCCTTGATAACAGACCCCTTACCTTTGAAGAATTTGAGGAAAGGTTAAATTATGTGGTGTATGTTTCTGCTACTCCTGGAGACTATGAAATAGAAAAAGCCGAGGGGCGCATAGTGGAACAAATTATTCGACCCACGGGTCTTTTAGATCCTGAAATTGAAGTAAGACCACTTTCCAATCAAGTTGAAGACCTTTATTTTGAAATAAAGAAAAGGATCGAGAAAAATGAAAGGGTCCTTGTTTGCACCCTTACTAAAAGGATGGCAGAGGAGCTCACCGAGTACTATAAAGAACTGGGGATTAAAGCCTGTTATCTTCACTCAGACCTAAAAACCTTGGAACGAGCAAGAATTATAAGAGATTTACGCAGAGGGGTCTATGATGTGCTCATTGGGATTAATCTCTTAAGGGAGGGGTTAGATATTCCAGAGGTAAGCTTGGTAGCTATATTAGATGCTGATAAAGAAGGCTTCTTACGCTCTGAAAGAAGTCTTATTCAAACTATGGGAAGAGCAGCAAGAAATGTAAATGGAAAAGCCCTTCTCTATGCTGACAGAATTACTCAAGCTATGCAAAAAGCCATCTCTGAAACTGAACGGAGAAGAAAAATTCAAGAAAATTACAATAGAGAGCATAATATTGTGCCAAGTAGTATTGTTAAGTCCTTAGAAGACCCTCTTATGAAAATGGTGGAGGCAGATTATGTGGATTTAGAAAGAGTGGTAGAGATTGAAGAGCATTTTGAGTCCTTAGAGGATCTCCGTGCCGAGATTGACAGAGTTGAGAAGGAAATGAAGGAGTCGGCAAGAAAGTATGAATTCGAAAGGGCAGCTATCCTCAGGGATAGGCTTTTTAGTCTTAAACAATTAGCTTTAAAATGGAGTTAAAAGGGCTCAGATGTCAAAGTTACCTAAAAGTAATCCAAGGGCAGTGGCACTAAAAATTTTACTTAGATGGGATAAAGGTAAACCACTTTTAGATGAAGTACTTTCCCAAACTCTCACCAAAAGCGCTCTTCCCGATGAGAGAGATAGAGCCTTAGTAGGTGAATTAGTTAATGGAATTGTGCGAAATCTTTACTACTTAGATTTTCTCATAAGTAGATTTTCAAGTACTCCTTTAGATGAAATGGATCTTGAAGTTAAAAATGCCCTAAGATTAGGGGCTTATCAGATATTATACACAAATATTCCTGCTGGCATAGCGATAGCTGAAACTTTAAAACTACTGCTAAGAAGGGGTAGAGGGGCGTGGATAAGAGGCTTTGTAAATGGTGTATTAAGCTCTCTGGCTAAAAACAAAGAGCATCTTCCCCTTCCAGACAAAGCTAATCCTCTTTTCTTTCTGAGTATAAAATATTCCTTTCCAGAATGGTTAATTTTGAGGTGGTTTCAAAGGATGACTCTTGATGAGTTAGAGGCACTCCTTGAGGCAAGTAATAAGAGGCCTCCTCTTGTCATTAGAGTAAATTCTCTAAAGGTAAGTAGAGAGCATTTTTTAGAGTATCTAAGGGCAGAAGAAGTTCCTTTGGCTGAGCCATGTCCATATAGCCCCTTCGGAATCATCTTAAAAGATTTTAGGGGAAAAGTGACTGAACTTAAGGGTTTTTCCTTCGGTTGGTTTAGTGTACAAGACTCAGCCAGTCAACTTACCACCCTTTTGCTTGATCCCAAACCCGGAGAGAAAATTCTTGATGCCTGTGCAGGAGTGGGTGGAAAGACCTCCTTTATAGCAGAATTGACTGCTAATAAAGCTCAAATCTGGGCCTTTGATCTATATTCGCATAGACTTGAAAAATTAAAGGAAATTTTTGAGAGACTTGGTCTTAAAGAACCGAAGATTATGGTAGGTGATGTTGTAGAGAAGATTAAAGATTTGGGGATAAAGAGTTTTGATAAAATCCTCATTGATGCTCCTTGCACTGGCACAGGGGTTATAAGAAAACATCCCGATATAAAATGGGCCCGTTCTGAGAAAGATTTTGATGAGATTCCTAAAAGACAACTTCGCCTTTTAGAAGGATTAAGTCCTTACATTAAAAAAGGAGGCATTATAGTTTATGCCACCTGCAGTTTAGAGCCAGAGGAAAATGAAAAAGTTATTGAAAGCTTCTTAGAAAAGCATAGAGAATTTAAAATTGATCCTCCTTTACCAGTGCTAAAAAAATACTGTGGAGAAAATATAAAGGAATTAATCTCTGAAGACCTCTATTTGAAAACCTTTCCTCATAAACACAACTTAGACGGTTTTTTTGCGGTAAGATTAAAAAGGGTTTAACTTTTACCAATTTTAAAGGATCACTTAATATATTTTGCAGGGAGTATGGCATGCAGAGCCCCTAAAGTTTTTTTGGAGCAATTCGTGAATTGCCCTAAGTTATGTAACTTTCTGGGCACGGCGGTACCGTGCCCCTACAAATTTGTAGGCGATTCGTGAATCGCCCCTACAACTGGGCAGGGGCAAGCCCTGCCCCTACGAATAAAACCTTTTGGGCACGGCGGTGCCGTGCCCCTACAAAATTTTGGGCACGACATGTCGTGCCCCTACAAGTTTGAATTTTTGAGGATTGATAGAAAAAAGATCTGTAGGGGCACAGCATGCTGAGCCCGATAGATTAAAAAATAGTAGCCGCAGGCTTTAGCCTGCGAGAAAAATTGTAGGGGCAAATCACGCTTTGCCCAGAAAATATAAAAGATGTAGGGGCTCAGCATGCTGAGCCCAAAGAATTTAAAAATCGTAAGAGCAGACCTTGTGGCTGACCAATTTCGGTTTTAAACCATTTGGGCACGG
>CALLJI010000058.1 GCA_938091475.1 uncultured Caldimicrobium sp.
CCTATCTTTTACCCAAGATTAAAAATACTTACTGGTGGTGGATCTTATCTGCTATTCTTTCCTTTTTAGCTGGCTATTTCGGATTTCATTTAGCTTTCACTTTTTCAACCCATCTGGATCTTGAAATACCTCAAAGGGTGGCAGCTTATAAACATCTTATCTCACTACTGGTGGGAATTTTAAACTATTTAATTGGGTTATTAATTTTTTTCTTTGTGAATATGAAGGGTAAAAAAGAAGAACTTGAAAAGTTAATCATAGAGGAGAGGCTCATTGCTTTGAGCAATCAGCTAAATACTCACTTTTTGATGAATGTGCTAAATAGCATAGCAGAATTGACCAGGTTAGACGCCCTCAAAGCAGAAGCTGCCATCATTAAATTGAGTAAATTTTTTAGGAAAGCTTTAAGTGGAGCTGAACTCATTGAAATCTCTGAAGAATTAGATAATGTAAAAAATTATGTAGACTTGGAAAATCTGAGGTATAAAAATAAAATTTGGTTAAAAATTTTTGGTAATGGGGAGAAACTTGGGGGAATTAAAATTCCTCGTTTCTCTATTCAGTTGCTTGTGGAAAATGCTATTAAACATGGATTTCAAGAGGAAATTCTTAACATTTTCATTAGCCTAAAAAAGGAGGACCATTTTTTAGAGATTAGAGTTTCAAATGATGGAAAAAGGATGGAAAACTTTCACTGGGGGAGAGGACTTACTAATCTTGCTCAGAGATTAAAATATCTTAAAAGAGGAACATTAATGTTGGGGGATAGAGAGAAAAATGAATTTATAATCAGGGTTCCTTTATGAAGATACTGCTTGTGGATGATGAAGAGTTAGCACTTATTCGGTTAGAGAGATTACTGAATGAGGCTGGATATTCTGATATTGTGACTCTAAACAATCCCTATGAAGCACTAAAACTCCTCAAGGAGGATAGGTCAATCAAAGTAGCCTTTTTAGACATAAAAATGCCCCATCTGAACGGTTTGGAATTTGCATATAATATACTCTCTGAAAGAGAGGATCTCTTTATTGTTTTTCAGACTGCCTATGAAGAGTATGCATTATCTGCCTTTAAAGCTGGTGCTATAGACTATCTCTTGAAACCCTATGATATAGAAGATGTGCAAAGAGTTATGAAGAGGATTGAAAAATTTCAACAAAGAGAAAAAAACAAAGTAAAGTTTCTTGCTCGTTTGCCAACTGGGGAATACAAGTTAATTAAGGTTGAAGATATTTTTTATGTTAAGGCTGAACTAAAGGAATCTTTACTAAGAGTAAGAGATTCCTACCTATATTATCCTTTATCAATATCTAAGATAGAGGAAAAATTAAAAAATTCAGATTTTTTTAGAGTGCACAGATCTTATCTAATTAACTTGACTAAGGTCTCAAGTATTGAACGTACCCATCACAGCAAGCTAATTTTCAAATTTAAAGACATATCAGAGGTAATTGTAAGTAGTAAGGAAGGAGCTAAACAATTTAGAGAACAATTCAAAAATTTGAGTTCAAAGATACCATTCCTCTTTAAGGGTTAAAGTTTTTCCGTAAATACTGTTATTTTAAAATATTAAGCTTTTTATTTGTTTTTTTCATCCATTCTTAATGTTTCCATCCCTTCTTAGTGTGGGGATACACAGAATATGCTCACGATATTGTGCGCTCCCTTCAGCCTTTGTGGGGCTCGGCCTGCCATGCCCCTTTGATTAAATCTTTTGGGCACGACAAGTCGTGCCCCTACATTTTTAAATTTTTGGAAAATGGGAAAGATTTGTAGGGGCACAGCATGCTGTGCCTAAGAATTTTAGGGCGATTCGTAAATCGTTCCTATGAATGAAGCACATTTGGGCACGGCATTGCCGTGCCTCTACAAATAAATGCTCTTGAACAAACCTTCTAGGTAGAGCCTACTGAAGAACCCTCTATATGACATTTCAAAACAGGAATTAAATGTGAAATTTAAAATAGTAACCACAAGTTTTTTGTAAATACTTTACATTAGTAAAAATTCTATTAATATTATACCGATAATATTTTTGTGGAGGTGCCTTATGATGAATACTTTGAAAGGTAGAATTTTATTTATTCTAACCCTTCTTATTGTCTCTGTGGTTGTCCTTCTCTTCATAGTGATGAGTGTAAACACAATGAGACAAGTTAAAAAATCCTTAGTCATAGGAGCGGAAGGAATTTTATTACAGGGTGAAAAAATAAGGGAGAATTTTGATAAACTCCATGATGAGGGGATTTTTTCTCAATATCTTGAAACTCTAAAAAAAGAAGCCTTGCAAGCAAAGGAAAAGGGTGATAGTGAAAAAATTAAAACAATTGCTAATAAGTTTGTAAATGTTGTGCCAGTTGTGCAGGCAATGAAAACTCTCAAAGAAGGCGAGAAGGAGGGAGGATATCTTTTCAAGGCCCCTAAGGAGAATCCTCGCAATCCTATCAATACCCCAGATGATTTAGAGCTTAAGATCTTAAGAATGTATCAAGAGGGGAAATTAAAGGGAACTTATTATGTTGAAGACGAATATATTGATCCTGCAACTTCAAAAAAAAGAAGAGCCATAAGAGTTTTTAGACCCGTTGCCTTAACAGAGGGTTGTCTTGTCTGCCATGGGGATCCAGCTAAATCCTCAGAGCTCTGGGGAAACAGTGAAGGAAAAGATTTAACTGGCGGTAAGATGGAAAATTGGAAAGCTGGTGAGATTAGAGCTCTCTTTGAAATTGTTTATTTTACAGATACCCATTTAAAAAATCTTTTGTTAGTATTGAGTCTTTTAGGCTTAGGAGTGGCTCTTTTACTTGTAGTCTTAATATATTGGATAAGAAATTTTCTTAATAATCACCTTGATAGGCCACTTCAAGTTGCTATTGAAAGTGTGGAGAAAATTGCACAAGGGGACCTTTCTGTCCATTTTACCTACGCAAGAGAGGATGAATTGAAAAAGATATTTGTCTCTTTGGAAAAAATGAAAACTGGGCTTATTGAACAAGTAAAGAATATCTTAAATTCAATTAATGAGCTTCTTAGTTCTGTAGGGACTCTCAATGAGAACGAGAGAAGTCTCAATCTATCTTCTCAGAATTTGTCTGAAATTTCTGAAATTGTGAGTCATAAGGTGATTAATATAAATCAGAAACTAAAGGATGTTTCTTTTACCTTTGAGCAAATGAATGCAGCTATTCAGGAGATTAATCAAAATTTACTGAAAACTACTGAGATTACTGCTGAGGCTCGTGATAGAACTAATTTTGCCTCTGAAGTGGTAGAAAGATTGGCTATGGATTCTCAAAAGATTGGCGAGATAGTTACCTTTATCAATCAAATTGCAGAGGCAACCAACCTTTTAGCTCTAAATGCTTCTATTGAAGCCGCTCGGGCTGGAGAGGCTGGGAAGGGTTTTGCAGTAGTTGCAAACGAGGTAAAAGAATTAGCTAAACAAACCCAGAGGGCAACTCAAAACATTAATGACATTATTTCAGAAATACAAAGTAACATCAAAAACTCCATTGAGGCTATTGAGGCTATTAGGGTTATAGTAAATAACATCAATGACTCAGCCAATGTAATTGCCACAGCTACCGAAGAACAAACTATCACTTTAAATGAAGTTAATTCCTATTTGCAGGAAACTGCAGAGTTCACTAAAGATATAGGTGACTCAGTAGATAATTTGCTAAAAGCTACAGATAATTTAAAAGAAGTCTCTGGAGTAACTTCACAGATTTCACATAAACTCAGAGAGGTAGCGGAGAAATTAAAGGAACTTACGCAAGTTTTTAAGATAAAATAAAGCTTTATAGTTGCTGCTTTGCCTCTACCCCCTCTTGCGCAGTGGGTAGAGGGTTTCGTGTCTCAGTAAACTGATTGGGTTGACCTTTTAAAAGGGCAATTACAGGGGTGTCTTATCTGATTGAAAAATCAAAAAAATAGATTACAATTTGAATATAGATAGAGATGGAGGCCGTAGCTCAATGGTAGAGCACCGGGCTGTGGCCCCGGGTGTTGCGGGTTCGAGTCCCGTCGGCCTCCCCAAAAATAGAAACTGTGTTATAATTTGAGACATAAGTATTCCGGGGTCGTCTAACCGGCAGGACATGGGACTTTGACTCCCAGAATCGTGGTTCGAATCCACGCCCCGGAACCATTTTGTTTATTCAGGAGGAGTGGCCGAGAGGTCGAAGGCGCTCGCCTGCTAAGCGAGTGCACGGGTGAAAAGCTCGTGCCGCGGGTTCGAATCCCGCCTCCTCCGTTGTTCCATATTTAAGCTTGCCGGCGTAGCTCAATGGGCAGAGCGTGGGATTTGTAATCCCAAGGTTGAGGGTTCAAGTCCCTCCGCCGGCTTAATCTAAGCAAAAATACTCATCCTTTCAATATATCTTTTTATTCCTAAGATCAAGTTATACTCTTTTTTTCTTTTGAAAGGTCACCTGCTATTCCTATGATCCTGGCGAGCTTTTCTTTACTATTTTTAATTGTCACCTTTCCTTATAATGAAAACTTTTTAGATGGTGACAAACCCTGCTCCTGCAAATTTGAACCTCTGGGGCGATTCGTGAATCGCCCCTACAGATAAAAACCTTTGGGCGCGATATGTCGTGCCCCTATATTTTTAAAAATTTTTGGATTTTTTGAAAAAACTGTAGGGGCAAATCACGCTTTGCCCAGAAGTAAAAATTCGTAGGGGCTCAGCATGCTGAGCCCAAGAATTCAAAAAATGTAGGGTCAGCTCTTGCGGTTGCCCAAAATGAGGTTTTAAAAAAACCCATTTGGGCTGGGGCAAGCCCAGTCCCTACAAATTTGCGGGCAATTCGTAAATTGCCCTTTTTATGTCTTTTTATATACCCTCTTTAAGTTATAATAAAAAAGATGAATTTGGTTAAGGATATTATTAAAATTCCCAATCTTATTACTTTGTACCGCCTTATTATTTCCTTTATTCTGCCAGTTTTGTGGATTAATAAAATATCCTCTCAGTTATTATATTTTCTTCTCCTTTTAGGGGTATTAAGTGATACCTTAGATGGT
>CALLJI010000059.1 GCA_938091475.1 uncultured Caldimicrobium sp.
CATCAAGGCAGCCGACTGGATTATAGAGCTTGGTCCAGAGGGGGGAGAAAGGGGTGGACAAATCCTCTTTCAAGGATCTATAAAGGAATTTTTAAAGGTGAATACCCCCACCTCTTTGGCTCTAAAAAGCTATTTGGACAATAAGAAACAGTAGGGGCGCTTCAAGAATCGCCCTGAAGGGGCTTAATTGTAGGGGCACCCCTTGCGGTTGCCCAAAATGCGGTTTTAAAACCCTTTGGGCAGGGGCAAGCCCTGCCCCTACGAATAAAACCTTGGGCACGGCGGTGCCGTGCCCCTACTTTTTTTTCGAAAAATTTGTGATTTGCCCCTACATTTTTCTGATTCTTTGGGCACAACAAGAGGAGTCCATACAATTTTGAATCTTCTCAGTGTAACTTAACATTAGTAATAAAATCCTTAGTGAAAGAGCTTCCCTTACAACTTTAAATTTATCCAATCTGTATTATACTCATTAATTAACTCAAAGGGAGAGGTGGTGTCAGAGATGAGGGAATACGAGATTATCATCCTTGGTGCAGGTCCAGCGGGTTTGCAAGCTGGAATTCACACTGCAAGAAGAAAACACCAAGTCTTAATCTTAGGAAAAAGTCAAAGTAGTGCCCTCTTTCAAGCTCATATTGAAAACTATTTTGGTTTCAGAGATAAAGTAGAGGGGAAAGAACTTCTTTTGGCAGGTTTTGAACAAGCCAAAAAATTTGGGGCTGAGATAGTAGAAGAGGATGTAATAAGATTAGAAAAATTAGAAAATGGTGCCTTTTTAGTGGAAACCGAGAAAGGAAAAACTTTTAAAGCTCAGGCCTTAATTTTAGCCTTAGGGGTTAAAAAGAAAAAAAGGCTTTTTAAAAATGAAGACTCCTATGTAGGAAAGGGGCTATCTTATTGTGTAGATTGTGATGCTTGGTTTTATAGAGGAAAAAGGGTGGCAGTGATGGGAGATGGATCGGCAGCTCTACACGGTGCAAAAACCTTAACCAAATTTGCAAGCTTAGTTTATTTTATTCCTTTAAAGGACATACCAGACATAGAGGAATTGAAGGGGACATCTGTTGAAGTACTACCTTATAAACCTCTTGAAATTATAGGAGAAGAGGAGGTAAAGGGATTAAAATTAGAGGGCGAAAAAGCCATAGAGGTTGAGGGAATTTTTATTGAGATAGGAGCTAAGGGCCCTCTTGAACTCCTTGCTCCCCTTGGGATAGAGCTTGACCCAGAAACCTTTACTCATGTAAAGGTTGATTCCAAAATGGCTACCAACATCCCTGGAATTTTTGCCTGTGGTGATATAACTGGGCCACCTTACCAATTAGCTAAAGCTGTAGGAGAAGGCTGTATAGCTGGTATTTCAGCCTCTGATTATCTCAAAGCCAAAAAGTCCACTTAAAGGAGGTTATCCTTATATTTTGGCCTAAAATACTTGAAATCAATCTTAGACATTTAAGAGAAAATCTCCGCGCCTTAAAGAGTCTTTTGCCAAGGGAAGTGCAGATTTTGCCTGTCATTAAAAATGATGCCTATGGGCATGGAATAATAGAGGTGGCAAAGGCCTTGTCACAGGAGAGGGTTTTTGGGTTTGGGATCTCAGAAATTTATGAGGCCTATCTTCTAAGAAGGGAGGGATTTATTCATCCCCTTTTTCTTCTTTCGGGTTTTGAAAAAAATTGGCTTCCCGAGATCAAAGCTCTCAGAGTAACACCGGTAGTGACTGATCTTTCCACTCTGGAATACCTCATTGATTTTTCTCTGAAAAAGGCTCAATCCTTTGAGTTTCATTTAAAAATAGACACAGGTATGCATCGCTTTGGCTTGCCCGTTGAGGATCTGCCTCGTTTTGTGGAAAAGCTAAGAGAAAATCCCCAATTACAATTGTCTGGAGTTATGACCCACTTAGCTTCTGCAGAGTCCCCAGAGAGTGAACTTTTTCAAAGGCAAATAGAAAATTTTAAAAAATGCCTAAATCTTCTGCATAACCAGGGTATTACTCCCAAATTTATTCATTTTTGTAATTCTGCAGGTATAATATTTCATCAAGGTTTTGTAGGGAATTTAGTTAGACCAGGCCTAGCCCTTTATGGAGCCTACCCTTGTCATCGTGCCAGAGCCTACATAAAACTCAAGCCTGTAATGACTCTTAAATCCAAGGTGGTAGCATTAAAGAGACTAAAAAAAGGAGAGTATGCAGGGTATGGCCCTACCTTTCAAGCTAAAAGGGAAAGCCTCTTGGGAATTATACCAGTGGGTTATGGAGACGGCTACCCAAGAATACTCAGTAATAGAGGTTTTGCTGTAATTAGAGAAGGGAGAGTCCCCATCGTAGGAACTATTTCTATGAAAGCCTTATATGTTGATTTGACCGAAATAGAGAACCCTAAGGAGGGGGAAGAGGTTATCCTTCTTGGAGGAGAAAGGGAAATGGTGCCCGCAGATGAATTAGCTCAACTTGCACAAACCATAGCCTATGAGCTCTTTTGTAATCTTGGAAAATCAATACCAAAAAAATTTATAGAAGGTAATGTTTAATATAGGTTTTAGCGAAGCTTTAATTATATTTCTTGTAGCTCTAATTGTCTTAGGTCCAGAAAAACTGCCTGAGATTGGACGTTTCTTAGCGCGCCTTTCCTTAGAGGTAAAAAAGGCTATAGAGGAATTTAAAAGAGAATTGGAATTAGAAGATCTTGAGAAAAACATAAAAGAAGCTAAAGAGGAAGTGGAAAAAATAAAGGAAGAGATTTCAAATCCTACGAAACTCTTAGACCAACTTGATGCAAAAAAGGATGAACAAACTAAATCTTCCTAATTTTTTTGAAATAGGACTTTTAACTCGCTTAAGACGAGAACTCATCCTCTATATTATCTTTTTATTGCTCTCTTGGGTGCTATTTTTTTTTCTTTTTCCTAAAATCTTTCCCTATCTATTATTTCCTTATTTTAGCCTTCTTTCTGAAAAAAGCTTGGTATTCATAAGCCTTGAGGAGGCGCTTTTTGTGGTTATGCGGGCCTCCTTTTATCTTGCCTTAGCCTTAACTTTGCCTTTGCTACTTTTTCGGCTCTACAAGGCTATTTTCCAGGATTTATATTTCTATGAAAAAAAGCTTCTCTCGCGCCTTTTTTTCTTATCCTTAAGTCTTGGACTCCTTGGAATTTTGATAGGCTATTTCTTTTTTACGCCCTTTTTTCTTAAAATTTTTCTTTATTTTGGTCAAAATTTTACTAACAATTTGCGCATTTCTGCTTTTATGTTTTTTACCCTTAAAATCCTACTCTTTTCCGTGCTAATCTTTCAACTACCCATTTTTTTTGCTTTACTCATAAGGGAGGAAATTATAACCAAAGAGTTATTTCAAGAGAGGCGCCTATATTTTTTAGGAGCCTTCTATGTACTAAGCTTACTTTTCTCTCCTCAGGATTTTTTTGGCCAGATCTTGCTAACTCTTTCTTTTTATTTATTTTTTAAATTATCTTTTTTAATAGCCAAACTTTTATAGGGATGTCTGGAAAAAAGGAGGAACAAAAATGGAGATAGAGGAAAAAAAAGCTTCAGAGAGGACTAAAAGAGAAGAAGGTAAAAAAAGAGAAGTTAAAAAGGCCAAGAGTGGAACTTCAAAAAAATATATAGTCATCATAGGAGACGGAATGGGGGACTTTGCTCTAAAAGAATTAGATGGCAAAACCCCTTTAGAAGTTGCCATCACTCCGGGGATGGACTTTTTAGCCAGTTATGGCGAGATAGGTGTTTGTCAAACTATACCTATTGGTAAGCATCCTGGGTCTGATGTGGCTATAATGGGTTTGTTAGGTTATCCCCCTGAAGAGAAATATACTGGAAGAGGTCCCATAGAGGCTGCTGCAAGAGGCATCATCCTTAAACCTGAAGATGTGGCCTATAGGTGTAATTTAGTAACCCTAAAATTTGAAGGAAATAATCTCATAATGGAAGATTATTCCGCTGACCACATTAGCACTGAAGAAGCTACAGAGCTCATAAATAGTATAAACCACAAGGTAGCCACAGATAAAATAGAGCTTATACCAGGGGTAAGTTATCGGCATATTTTATTATGGAGGGGTGGTTCTGGAGGACTTCATACTTATCCACCCCATGATCTCATAGGTAAGGATGTTTGGTTTGCCTTTCAGAGTTATGATGAAGAGCCTTATCTCAAAGAATTTATCTTAAAAGCTATTGAAATCCTCGAGAAACATCCCATAAACCAAAGAAGGAAGCTTGAAAATAAAAAACCTGCCAATGCTATTTGGCCTTGGGGGCAGGGACGGACCCCTGATCTTGAACCTTTTGAAGAACTATGGGGGCTAAAAGGGGCCGTGATCTCAGCTGTAGATCTCATCAAGGGGCTTGGAATATTAGCAGGGCTTGAGGTAATCAATGTTCCTGGAGCAACGGGCTATCTCGATACCAATTATGAAGGCAAAGTGGATGCAGCTCTGGAAGCTTTAAAAGAATTAGATTTTGTGCTTATTCACATTGAGGCTCCAGATGAGGTAAGTCATGAAGGGAATTTAGAACTTAAAATTAAGGCTATAGATGATTTAGACCGGCGCGTAATAAGATATCTCTTAGAAAAAATTCACAGTGTCACTAATAATTATCGAATTCTGGTTTGTTGTGATCATCTTACTCCTATCCCCATTAGAACACATTCTGTTAAACCTGTTCCCTGGGTTATCTTTGATGCACAAAGAGATGGAAAGAAAAAGAAAAAGAGAGACATCAAATTCTGTGAAAGAGAAGCCTCTCAAGCTAACCTTATCTATAAAAGTGGTCCTGAACTTATTTCTGCTTTTTTAGAGAGAAAACCCAAAGTTAAACAGGAAGAAGTTTAATTGAAATGGAAATAATAAAAACAGATTTTCTGATCATTGGATCGGGAATAGCAGGTCTCTCCTTAGCTCTAAAACTTAAAACTTTGGGTGAAGTCATAGTTATTACTAAGAAACGCCTCTTTGATACAGCCACTTCCTTGGCTCAAGGAGGAATTGCCTGTGTTCTTTCCGAAGAAAATCATTTTGACTTACATATAGAAGACACCAAATTAGCTGGAGATGGCCTTTGTAAGGATGAAATAGTAAAACTGGTAGTAAAATCAGCTCCTGCTCGAATCAAAGAGCTCATAGACTGGGGAGTTTCCTTTGATAGGGACCCAGAGAATCCATCGCGCTTTCACTTAACCTTAGAAGGTGGTCATTCAAGAAAAAGGATTCTCCATGTAGGAGATTATACTGGAAGGGCTATTGAAAGGGTTTTAATTGAAAATTGTCTTGCCTCAGAAAACATAATTCTTTTAGAGCACCACTTTGCGGTAGAATTGATTTTAGATAGAGGTTGTGATGCCGATGCTTGTAAAGTTGATGGGGTTTATGTTTTAGACTTAGAAGGTTCTAAAGTCAAAATTATCCTTGCCCCTATTATTGCCCTTTGCACTGGTGGTGCTGGCAAGGTTTATCTCTATACCAGTAATCCTGATACAGCAACAGGAGATGGAATCGCCTTGGCATATAACGCTGGAGTAACTATTGCCAATATGGAATTCTTTCAATTTCATCCCACCTGTTTATATCATCCTAAAGCCAAAAACTTTCTCATAAGTGAAGCCATAAGAGGCGAAGGTGGTATTCTTCTAAATCCAGAAGGAAAACCCTTTATGCATAAATATGATCCAGTTAGAAGAGAACTTGCACCAAGAGATATTGTTACAAGAGCTATTGATATGGAGCTTAAACAAAGTGGTGGAGAATGTGTCTATTTAGACATCACGCATCTCCCTTCAGATTATATAAAAAAAAGGTTCCCTTATATTTATGAGACCTGTTTAAAATTTGGTATTGACATTACTACACAGCCTATACCCGTTGTGCCTGCTGCCCATTACTTATGTGGTGGTATTAAGAGTAATCTCTGGGGGCAAACAGATATTTTTAATCTTTTTGCCATTGGAGAATGTGCTTGCACGGGACTTCACGGGGCTAATCGATTAGCCTCAAATTCCTTGCTTGAAGCCTTAGTTTTTTCTCATCAAGCCTATCTTAAAATCAAGGAAATTTTCCCTACCCTAAAAAAGGAAAAAATTAATTTACCCAAGTTAAAAGAACCTGAAATAAAAGAAATTAAGGAAGAAAAAATATTTATTTCTCATAACTGGGATCTTATCCGAAAAATTATGTGGGATTTTGTAGGAATTGTTAGAACTACTAAAATGTTAAATTTTGCCTATAAGAGAATTAATCTTATTAACCAAGAAATTGAGGAAAACTGGTCCGGAATTTACTTAGATTTAGATGTGATGGAATTAAAAAATATTGCCCTTTTGGCTGAGCTTATAGTAAAAAGTGCTTTACTCAGAAGAGAATCAAGGGGTACCCATTATGTCCTCGATTTTCCCTTTAAATCTAAGGAGTATGAAAGAGATACCCTGCTTAAAAAATTCCCCTAAACTTTTAAATACTTATTTAAAACCCATCTAAACCTTGCTTACCTCGGTGTAATCTAATAGTTTAATTAGAAAGAATAAAGCAAATTTACAAATTTAGGGGTGATTCGTGAATCGCCTCTACAATTCAGACCCCCTGGGCACGGCGGTGCCGTGCCCCTACGAGTTTGAATTTTTGAAGATTGATAGAAAAAAGATCTGTAGGGGCACAGCATGCTGTGCCCGAGAAGAAAAAAAAGGTAGCCGCAGGCTTTAGCCTGCAAGAATTACTTGTAGGGGCTCAGCATGCTGAGCCCAAAGAATTGAGAAATGTAGGTGCATCCCTTGCGGCTGCCCACATTGGGCACGGCTGTGCCGTGCCCCTACTTAATTCTTTCGGGCTGGGGCAAGCCCAGCCCCTACAAATTTAGGGACGATTCGTGAATCGCCTCTACAATTCAAACCCCATGGGCACGGCTATGCCGTGCCCTTACTACTAATTTTATCCCTTTAGGGATTGCAAGGGTAAGCGCCTCCAATTTTTGAAACATTCTCACAAATAAACTTGACAAAAGAAAAAAATATGATATTTATTATATTAACCTTTATAATAGGAGGGGTTCAATGTCTCTCAAAAATATCTTTACCGCATTTATCTCTATACTGGTTTTGATAGTACTATTTACACTTTTTGTGGTATACCAATTTTTGTCCGAGCTTAAAAATGATGGGCACATAGTTAATCTCTCTGGAGTAGTCAGAGGTGGCACTCAGCGAATAGCTAAGTTGCATCTGGCAGAAATAAAAGATATTTCAAAAGAGTATTCCAAAGAAAAGGAAGCCCTGATTCAAAAAGTGGAGAAAATAATTAATGGCTTGATAGTGGGGGATCCAGAGCTAAACTTACCAAAACCTAAAGATATACGCCTTATTACCAAGGCAGAGGAGCTTAAAAATGCCTGGAATAATTATAAGGTGTTGCTTGAAAAAAGCAGTAGTGATCCAAAGGCTTTAGTTGAGTTTATAAATGAGACGGAAAAATTTTTCAAATTATCTGATGAGTTGACTACAGTATTAGCTCAGATCTCAGCCGAAAAGGTTGAAAAACTTCAACTTAAATTGCTCCTTTTAGTGCTTGTAAACCTAATTATATTATTTTCAATGATTTTAATGATGTACTTTAGATTATTTAAGAGTATGAATAAACTTCTTTTATACACGGAAGAGGTCTCTAAGGGCAACCTAAATGTGGATATAAGGATAGGGGGAAGGAGTGACGAAATTGGACAATTAGCGCGTGCCTTTGAGCAAATGGTAACAAATCTAAACCAGATTTTGGGCAATATACTCACTTTGGCAGTCAATATGACCTCTAAAATAGACTTTCTCAGACTTAAGGAGAAAACTATGGAAAAAGCGGTTGCGGATCAGGTTACTAAATCAAGTATGGTGGCTGCAGCGGCAGAAGAAATGAGCGTTACCGTGACTGACATAGCTAAAAATATGACCGAAGCAGAAAATGAAGTTAAGTCAAGTATGAGCATCGCAGAGAAGGGTAAAAATATTATTCATCAAGGTGCAGAGACTATGCAGAGCGTCTATGACTCAACGCAAAAATTAGCTGAGATGATCGATAAACTCAATCAAAGAGTTTCTGAAATTGGGGATATTGTAAATATAATTAAAGATATTGCTGACCAGACGAATTTACTTGCCTTGAATGCAGCCATTGAGGCGGCAAGAGCTGGAGAGGCAGGTAAAGGATTTGCTGTTGTGGCC
>CALLJI010000060.1 GCA_938091475.1 uncultured Caldimicrobium sp.
TTATACCTTCTTTAGTCTTTTTGGAGACAATTTTGGGGAAGGTATCTGTAGTCATTATAGCCATAGCAAAAGAAGTGTATTTCTCTTCTGCAAGTTCTTCTACAAGTTTTGGCAGATTGGGTAAAATCTTCTCTACAGGCAAGGGCTCTCCGATTACGCCAGTTGAGGCAGGTAAAATTTCTTCTTTTTGTATCTTGAGAATCTTTGATAGCCCCTCTAATACTGCATAGGCTCTATTTATTCCTTCTTTCCCTGTGCAGGCATTGGCAACCCCACTATTGACTAAAATAGCCTTAGTTGAGGTGTTTTTAATATGCTTCATTCCAATTAACACTGGAGCTGCTTTTTGACTATTTTTCGTAAATACACCCCAGGAAATCCCCCTCCCTTCACAATAGATCAAACCTAAATCTAATTTATCCTTCTTTCTTATGCCACAGGGTAGAGCAGAAAATTTGAAACCAAGAGGAATAAACATTTTTATCCCCTCCTTAAAACTTATTTGATATAATAGTCAAATATTAAAAGTAAAGCAGAGATAACTAAAAATATATTTACTAAATGATAATACACTTTAGTTGAAATACGAGTATAAAACTTTTGACCAATTAATAAACCTAATATCACAAAGGGCAAGAGGAAGAAATAGGCTTTAAGATGAACTATAGATAAATTGCCAGCTAAATAGTGATTAATTGCAGCTACAAGTGCTGTAAAAGTAAAAATTAGCTGAAGCGTAGCTTTAAAGAGATTTTTATCAAAATTTAACAAAGCCAAATAGATTACAATAGGTGGTCCCGGAGTGTTCAGTAATCCACCCAATAAACCTACTAAAAAAGCTATTCCTAAGGAGAGAGGACTACTGAATAACTTAGGGTTGATAGTATGCACAAATTCTCTTTGCGTGCCCCTTTTCCATTGGAGAATTTCCCAAAAGAAATACAAAAAAATGGCTATGAAAAGAATTATTCTTAATATACCCTCAGAGAAAAAAACAAATCCTTTAACACCAAGAATTATTCCCGTGACAATAACAATGAAGAAGAGAAAAGGAATTTTAAAAATTCTTTTTTCTTTCAGTATGAAGAGCATAATTAGGTTTACAGTGAAGGAAAAAAGAGATAGCAAAGGCACAGCAAATTTAACACTTTTGAATAAGGCAAGCAGAGGCAAAGCTGTTAAAGCAAAGGCAAAGCCAACTAATCCATGAATTAACCCAGAAATAAAGAGAATAAAGGCTATAGAGAGTGTCTCAATCATTCCTTAAGCAGAACTTTGGTTATGATGAAAAGCTGATAATATCTCTGAGAAAGTAAAAAAAGCTTTAAAAGGATAACCTTTTTCTCTGATTTTCTCTGCTCCTTCTTCTTCTCTATCAATCAGTGCAAATACTCCCTTAATTTGTAATCCCTCTTTTTCACAGACAGAAATAGCTTTCAAGAGTGAGCCGCCTGTGGTTACCACATCTTCCACTAATGCAATAGGCATCCCAGGAGTAAAATTACCCTCAATTTGCCTCTTAGTGCCATATTTTTTAGGCTCTTTTCTTATCAAAAGGCCCTCTATGTTATATCCCTCAGCTTCACTGGCAGAGAGAATACTACATACAATGGGATCTGCGCCTATACTCATTCCGGCAACACCTAATACTGATAAGTATCTAATTTCCTCCCAAAAAAGGTTTCCTATTAAGTTAAAGGCTGGCCCAAAAAGGGTAACCCTTCTGCAATCAAGATAGTAAGGACTTTCCTTTCCACTTGCTAAAATAAAAGGTTTTTCTGGACTATAAAAAAAGGCTCTCTCAAGAAGATAGGGCATAATCTGACTTTTAAGAGATGAAATTATTAAATGTTTCATTAGACTCGTAGGGGACATTATTTCACTACAAAGCCTTAAAAAGTCTCTTTCTATGTACTCTGGAGAGGGTGCATTGTAATATAGTATGTTTTTGAGATGAATTAAAGATTCTTTGGAAATACTCTCTAATTTAAGCCCAAAGCCCTTTTCATCCTTTCTGACCACTTTTGCCTGAAAGGAAATTTTAATTTTGGGCTCGCTTCCCTCTAAAGTTAAAAAAATAGTAACAGGCTCCTCTATCTCTGGAAATGCCTCAGGGTCTTCCACAAAAATTCCACCTGCACTTATATCTAAAAGTTTTCCCTTAAATAATCCCTTTTTACAGAGAATTTCTATTTCCTGCTCAAAGAAAACTCTTAGAAATCTCCTTCTTTCCCTCTGCATAAATTTATCTGCCCCTTCCAAAGAATTAAAAACTTTTGATATCACCAATCATACCATATAACTCCCATTTCTACATCCCCTATTTTGATGGTCACACTTTACTTTTTACACCTCCCATTAAATGGTTGCAACTACAAAATATGACTCTAGGCTGATCTTGCCTTTCCACAGCATTTAAAATTTTTGAACAGGGCAAACCCTGCCCAGAGGAGAGAATTTTTGGGCACGACATGGCGTGCACCTACACTATTATGTTTTTGGTTTTAAAAAAACTGTAGGGGCTCGTCTTGCTGTGCCCAAGAAATAAAAATGGTAGCCGCAGGCTTTAGCCTGCGAGAAAATTTGTAGGGGCTCAGCAGGCTAGCCCAAAAATTTTAAAAAAGTAGGGGCAGCCCTTACGGTTGCCCAATTCAGGGCACGGCGGTGCCGTGCCCCTACAAAATATTGGGCTGGGGCAAGCCCAGCCCCTACAATTTTTGGGGCAATTCTTGAATTGCCTCTACGAATTTTATAATGCCGGGATTAAAAGATCTGTAGGGGCACAGCATGCTGTGCCCGAAATATTAAATCTGTAGGGGCAGCCCTTGCGGCTGCCCACAATTAAAGGGCAGGGGCAAGCCCTGCCCCTACAAATTTGTGGCCGATTCTTGAATTGCCCGTACACAATATACTTAATTTCTAATTTAAGGTTGCCTTTGTACAAAGGCTCTATCTTGGGGTTAAAGTTAGGTCAATTCAAAAGTCAGTGCTAAACTAAAAGGAAG